>NZ_JAMYLA010000084.1:0-16736 GCF_040317725.1 Mesorhizobium sp. M1396
GCGATTGAAACGAAAAGTGGCGGCCTGGGACGACGAATTCCTCGTAAGCGTCATCTCACGATAATTAACTCACCCGATTCCCCTGTGGGCAGGAGACGTCAAGGGGGCCGGCATGTCCCCAGCCGCCAGCGCCGAAAACCTGGCTCAGTTCCTGTCGGCCGGCTTGGAGCGCATGCGCGACACTGTCTCGCGCTCGGCGCGTTTGGAGCGCAGCGGCGGCAGGCCGCGGTCGATCAGGTCCATGTCCTCCAGCACCATGTCGCCCATGCGCTTGAAGGCGATGTCGAGCGCGCCGGCGCGGTGGGCCGAGCGCAGGAAGCCGGGCAGGGCGCGCACCGGGTGATCCGGCGCCAGCGGTTCTTCCGGAAAGACGTCGCTGGCGGCGACGATATGGCCGCTCTTCACCGCCGCCATCAGCGCCGGAAAATCGACGACGCCGGCGCGGCTGAGCAGGATGAAGGCGGCGCCCTTGCGCATGCTGGCGAAGGCCTCGGTGCCGAGAAAGCCCTGGTTCTCGCTGGTCACCGAGGCGACGACGAAGACGAAATCGCTGGTCGACAGCACATCGCCGAGCGACGCCGGCTCGACGCCATTGTCGATGAGGATCGATGGCGGCAGCCAGGGATCGAAGACTTTGGTGCGGGTGCGGAAGCCCGACAGCAGCCGGTTCAGCGCGCGGCCGAGATCGCCGAAGCCGATGATGCCGACATCGGCGCCGGACAAGAGCCGCGCCGTCTGGTTGCCATCGCCGCCCCACAACTCCTTGCCGTTCCGGAAGGCGAGGTCGGCATCGACGATGTTACGGGCGAGGTTGAGCGCCATGGCCAGGCCAAGCTCGGCCACCGGCTCGGCGAACACCAGGCCGGTGGTGACGACATGGATACCGCGTTGAAACAGCGTTTCGTAGGGCATGTTGTTGATCAAATTGGTCTCGACATTGAAGATGCAGCGCAGCGCTTTCATCGCTTCCAGCGTCCGCGGCGAGATCGGCGGCTGGCCGACGATGTAGCGGGCCTCTTCCAGCACATCGGCCGGCAGTTTTGCAACGCCGTCGGCGGTGGTCTCGACGACACGGTATTTTGACTTGAGACGCGCCAGTTGCGGCGGTGTGAAGATGAGGTCGAGCGTGCGTGGCTCCGGCGCGCTGATGACCAGCGGCAAGGCATTGTTCGACATGATGATTCCTCCCGGCGCGATCCGCATCACGCTTTCTCGGGGCATTAATTACCTCGGATTAAACGATTTACAACCACGAAAAATCGATTTACTCACATCGGTGGCGGACAAGAATACTGACGTCCGCGCCTCGGGAGGAGGACCAATGGCGCATAGGCAGGCCCAGCAGCGGCGTCCGTCGATCCACGACGTGGCAAGCCGTGCCGGCGTGTCGGCCGCCACAGTCTCCAAGGTCATGGCCGGCGTCACCACGGTGAAGCCCGAGAACGCGCAGCGCGTCCTCGACGCCGTCGAGCTGTTGGGCTACCGCATCGATCCGCTGGCTTCCGACATGCGCCGGGCCAAGCGCCGCATCATCGGCGCCATCATGCCCGAGTTCGAAAGCGAGTTCTTCGGCCAGATGATCACCCAGCTCGAAAGCCTCGCCGAGCAGCGCGGCTACACGCTGGTGGCGGCATCGAGCCGTGAATCCGAGGCACGCGAAAAGGAGATCCTGTCGCGCATGCATGACTGGCGTGTTGCCGGTGTCGTGCTGGCGCCGGTGCGCAACGAGCATGGCCCGGCGGCCGCGTTCATGAAGGCCAACGGCATGACCGGCGTGCTGATCGACCGCGTGCTGTCCGACGACGCCTTCGACACCGTATCGGCCGACAGTGCTTCCGCGAGCGCCGAGGTGGCGCGCGAACTGATCGGCAAGGGCCACCGCCACATCCTGGTGGTCGGCCTCGGCGAACAGGCGGCCACGATGCGCGCCCGCCTCGAGGGCTTTCGCGCCACCGCACGGGCGCTGGTGCCGGATGTGCGCATCGACGTCGTGCTTGCCGAAACCGATGTCGAACCGCTCAGGGCGCAGTTGCGCGACTATTTTGCAAAGGGAGAGCGGCCGACAGCGGTCTACTCGCTGTTCCTCAAGGGTACGCTGGTGGCGCTCTCCGAATTCCGCCGGCGCGGCTGGCACTGCCCCAACGACATTTCGCTGGTCGGCTTCGATGACGCCGAATGGATGCAGGTGACATGGCCGGCCATCGCCGCCGTGGTGCAGCCGGTGCGCCAGATCGCCGGCCACGCCATGGAGGCCTTGTTTGCCAGGATCGGAGGTGGGGAGGGGCCGCCGATCGCGCGGCTCGAGCCTTGTAAGGTTTTGATGCGGGAATCCGTTGGCTCGGCAAGCTTGTCACAGCCAAAACCGACATGAACGAATTCGTCGGCCATCGTCGGCGGCGACATCAGCGTAGCAGCGGCACACGCACAAAGAGCCCAGAGCTGATGAATATCTTGGGGCTGCAAACTTTGTGATTGCGAGGTCCGGCGGCGCCGACAACATCTTCATCCATCTCGACACCTATCACATGCACGTCGAGGAGAAGAGTTTCGAGGCCGGCTCGCGACGACGTACGACGAGCCTCAGTTGCATGACGCCCTCGAAGCAGGCTCGGGTCTCGATGTCGGGAACGGACTTCAGCCTTGTTCGTTGAAATGGCAATTCGCCGATCGGACTCGGCGGGTGGATTCAGCAGAACGAAGGAGAGAGTCATGGCCAGCGATGCCGACCGCGATCCACTGCACCATACCCAGAAGATGCAGGCACGCCTGCAGGACACCATCGATCATCTTCGCGAGGACATCGGTAAGGTGGACGAGCCCAAGTTCAAGGCGATGTTCGAAACCGCGGCAGAAGTCCTCGGCGGCCTGAAAAAGGCCTTCAGTGACTACGAACAAAAGAATGAGGCCGCCTGGCGCTGACTCCTGCTGGATGCTGTCGAGTTATTGGATGCCGTCCAAATGGTGGACGCGCGTCACGTGGGGGAGTTCCGGAAACGTGATGGGTGCTGTTTCAGCCCGCCGCTCACTGACAGGTTTTCCAGTCAGGGAGGGGCAGCACTGTTTCTTCAGTTTATCGAAGATGTCGAAGCGCCAACGCCTTTCTAGATACTGTCGAGCGGAGGGCGGACGTCTAGGCTCGTTTCTCCGGAATAGGCTCGAGCGTCCGCCTCGGCGAAAAGTGTCTGATCTTGCGGCCGACTATAATCAGGCGACGGGCGGTGTTGTTGCGCAGCCGGCGGATACGCCATTCCAATCCGGTCTCGGTGGTGATTGCCTTGGCGTAGAGGCTGGAGCGCATGGCGGTAGCGTCGGCGGCGATCTTGATCGGGTCGTCGTAGAAGGCACAGATCTTGTCGACGCCCATGCCAGGCGTTTCCAGCCAAGCGGGGATGTGGGTCGACAGGCGATCGACATCGGTAGCCACCCGGCGGATGCCGTCACCTTGCGCTGGGCATGTCGTGGAGAACGCGTCGCCTATGAAGACGACGCCGCTCCGGCGGTGGCCACTGGTGGTCGTCAGGCTGACCTGTCTCAATTCGACCGGGCTGGCGACGGCGAAGTTGCCGCATTGCGCTGATATCTCGGGCATCAGTTGCAGAAGCATTTGTTGCGGATCCGCGCGAAACGCCTGCGTCCACGCCTCGGCAACGGTCCGGTAGACAAACATGTTTGCCCGCATCCGATTGCCGATCCGGAAGACGGTAAGAAAGGCAATGCGGTGCCCAATGCGCCTGGGGTAGAAGGTGAGGGAACGAGAACCGAATTCCTGCGGCGAGATCGCCAGGTCGAATCCGATCGACAGCGAATGCGCCTTCGACTGCTCAACGCGCTCCACCCCGATGGCGCGCCGTACCGCTTCGCTGTAGCCAGTGGCCACAACCAGCAGCCTGGCGTCAATGACGGTGCCGTTGGTGAGCACAAGGCGCTGCCGGTCCGGTCCAGTCGAGACCTCGGCGACCTTGCCGACCGTCAGCGGCACTTCCGGCGGCAGGGCCTCGCGCAGGCCATTTACCAGCGGGCCGTAGGAAAATCCGAACTCCGAGTCCTGCTTGCGCTTGAAGAACTGTCCGAAGCGGAAGACTTGGATGTCGGTCGTCGGAGTGACGAGGGGCCTGATGACGGGACCGAGGCCGATCTTGTCGAATAATTGCATCTGTTCGAAACGGGTTTTCTCGGCCCGGAACTCGTCGTGATGAACGCGGTGCGGATCGATCAACGCCATTTTGCGCCCGGCCTTGCCCAGCACGGTTGCCAAGGTGGTGCCGGCCAGTCCGGCGCCAACGATCGCCACTTCGACTTCGGTTTGGCCAGCCTCTGCAATACTCATTTCGCTGCCCTTTCTGATAGCAACTTCCAGAAATCCGCCGGACCCAATTCAACCTCAAGCAACCGGAGCGCGTGTCTGGTAGAAACAATGTTTAGGTTAGTCGCGGACCCGTCGTTTCCAGCGCGGTGCGATCGCCGAGCCATCGATGAATTCAAACCCGCCCGCCTCGTTGAGTGTGTGAAGTTTGCGTCCGCTCCATAGCGCACCTGGATTTAAGATGGTTTCAACGACCTGCTCCATGCCGATCAAATCAAGGTGAGAAATGCGAGCGATGCCGAGAGCCGCGCCATAGCTCCCGCGGCAGTCCTGCACCGGGCGCAGCAGGTCGTCGCCGCGCTTGACCATGCGGCCGGCCGGCCGCGCCGAGGCGATATCGATCAGCACGGGATTGTTCGGGTGCGGCGTCCAGGGGCCGCGAAAATCCGGCGCCGACCATAGATGCAGCGCGTCTGAGAAGGCTCCTCCGCCGTCGCGGATGGTGGCGAACAGCCACCAGGCGCCGCCATGCTCGACCAGCGTGGCGTCGCTGGCGACGACGCCGGATAGAAGCGTCGCCTCCTTGACCCATCCGCCGGGAAAGGCGGTGGCCCGGTAGAGATCGACCGTGCCGTTGGCGCAGCTTTCCGGGACCATCCAGACCTCGCCGTCACGCTCGAAGACGAAAGGGTAGGAGAGATGGTAGGGCAGCTCCAGCACCGGCTCGGGGCGGCCGAGCGGGCCGGCCGGGCCGAAGGGCACGGCGGAGATGATGGCCCGGCCCAGCCGATGGATATAGTCCTCGACGAACAGGGTTAGCTGGCCTTGGTAAACGATCGGGAACGGGTCGGCGTAGAAGCGGCTGCCGTCGTCCGGCAGCTCTTGCCAGCCCGATGCCGGATGATCGCGCAGGTCGAACAGATCGCGGCCGTTGGTTTGCCGCCAGCCGACCTTCCAGTGCGGCGCGTTGTAGCAAAGGTGGTAGATCTTCTGGACGATGCGCCGCGCCAGCGCCTTGCCGGCTCTTACGCCAAGCTTGCCGGCCGAGGGCATTGGCGGGGCAGTGGGTTGCGCCGGCTCGGGCAGATCAGGCACGGATCTGGCCGAGCCGGTCATCGCCGCGACGATCAGGCTGGCGGTGCGCGCCAGCATGTCCTGGAAGGAAGCGAGCGCGATGCCGCCATATTCGGTGCCCAGGCGCCCGGCGGCGATCGCAACACCGCTTTCCTCGATGCGGGCAAGCGGCGTCCGGCCGGCGAGGATCAAGGCCAGCAAGGCCGCTTCGCCGCTGGCGCGATCATAGGTAATACGCCAGACCCGCGTCCCTTCCAGCTCGACATCGCCGCAGAGGTCGACCACCAGGTCGGGCGAAGCGGGCGACTGCGTCCGGTAGGGAGCGAGTGCTGAAAGCGGCACACGCTTCGCCAGCCCATCATGGGACAGGCCGTGTATCGCCGTTTCGAGTTGAAACAGGGCCGCGGCGCTGCGCGGGATGCCGCTGCCCGCGGACCTAGCGTCGACGGACAGCTCGACATCATCAAGTGCTGCGAGGCGTTCCAGCAGCGCGACATGAAAGGCGCGGACGCAGTCGCCGTCCAGGCGCAGGCTTATCCGCATGTTGGAGACCCGAAAAGGCGGTATCCGGCCCCTGCCGACCAGGCCGATCCGGTCAAATTGTAGCCCCATCCGCATACGTCTCCGCTCGCCGCGCACCCAGCACCTCGGTATGTATATTTTTAAGCAAACCGCGTGCCAAAATTCACATGACCTCTCAACATAATTAACAATCTTTTAACAGTTGGAGGAATAGCTAGGTTAGTGCCGCAATCTGATCTTGCCGGCATATGGAATATTGTCGGAGGCAGCCATGCAATCATCCCTGCCCATGGTTGCTCAGCAACACTCTCCGGATGCGGGATCATACGCGGCTTCGACTGTCGAACTGGGCGATCTGAAGCGCATCCTGGTGCGCCGCCGGTTCTGGATCTTCGGCACCGTCGCGCTGCTGACGCTGGTCACCTTGCTCTACGGTCTTTTCACGCCCGCGCTCTACAGCTCGGCGGCGGAAATCCTCATCGATCCGCAAGACCTTCAGGTGGTCACCAACGACGTCAATCCGAGCCGTATCTCACCCGACGGCGGCATCACGCAGGTCGAGAGCCAGGTCAGCGTGGTCCAGTCGACAGGCGTGCTGATGCGGGCGATCGCGGCGACAAACCTGACGCAGGATCCCGAATTCAACGGGCAGGGCTTGCTGTCGCGCCTGCTCGGTTCGGGATCGGCCGAAGGCGACAGGTCGGCGCAGACGCTCGACGCTCTGCGCCGACGCCTGGCGGTGAAGCGGGCCGACAAGGTCCTGGTCCTCGACGTCATCGTCACCGCCAAAAGCGCCGACAAGGCCGCCCTTCTGGCCAACGCCATCGCGCAGGCCTATCTGGTCGACCAGGCGAGTGCGCGCGCGAAGATGGCCAAGGACGCCTCCGAATCCATCACCGCGCGGCTGGACGAGCAGCGCAAACGCGTCCAGCAAGCCGAAAACGCCGTCGAGGCCTACAAGTCGGCCAACAATATGGTGATGGCGGCAGGCAATCTGGTCAGCGACCAGGAGCTGACCGAGATCAACACGCAGCTTTCGGCGGCCCAGAGCCGCACGGCGGCGCTGAAGGCGCAGGTCGACCAGATGCGCCGCAAGAGCGGCACGGCGGATGCAACCTCGGAAGCGATGCGCTCCGCGGTGATTTCAAGCCTGCGGGCACAGGAGGCGACGCTCGTCGACCAGGTCTCGCAGCTCGGCACGGAACTGGGGCCGCGTCATCCGTCGCTGATCGCGGCCCAGCAGCAGCTGCGCGACACGCGTCAGCTCATCGCGCGCGAGCTCGGCCGCATCGCCACCGCCACCGAGACCGACTACGAGCGGGCGCTGGCCAACCAGCAGGCGCTGGAAGCCAAGGTCGCCGGTATGAAGAGCAAGTCGCTCGACACCGACCAGGCCTCCGTGCGGCTGCGCGAATTGCAGCGCGATCTCGAGGCGGTGCGCTCCGTCTACGCGAACTATCTCCAGCGCGCCCAGGAGACGCGCGAGCAGATCAATGTCGACAGCACCAATGCGCGCATCATCTCCAACGCCATGCCGGCCCTGAAGAAGAGCTGGCCGCCGTTTTCGTTACTGTTGTTCGGCGCGATCTTCGGCGGCCTGGGGCTCGGCACCGGTCTGGCGCTGATCGCCGAATATTCCTCACCGACGGTGCTTTCCAGCGCCCAGATGCAGTCGGCCATCGAGGCGCCGGTGCTGGGCGTGGTGCCGGCAAAGTCAGGCACTGTCCGCCGCTGGTGGCCGTTCGGCGGGAGTGCGGCCGCCGCCTCCAGCCAGAAGACCGATGCCGTCGTCGGCCTTGCGCTGAGGCGCATGTTCAGTTCGGGCCAGCGTCCGCCGGATTGGCCGCTGGTGCCATCCATCCTGGTGACATCGTCGCCGGGCGAGGGCGCGCAGCGCAGCCGGGTGGCACGCTTGCTGGCCAATACAGCAGCATCCAGGGGCAGCCGTGTCCTTTTCATCGATGCCAATGCCAGCGGTGGTGGCCAGAAGGACGCCCAGCCGGGAATCCTCGACGTGCTGCGCGGCGAGTATGCGTTCGAGGCCGTCAGCCACTACGCGGCCGGCAGCAACGTTGCGGTGCTCGGTACGGGCCGCTCAAAGGCGGTCTTCCAAGAAGCGCATGGCATCTACTACGCGCAGCAAATGCTGGCCCACGCCAGCCGGAGCTTCGAACTCGTCGTCATCGATGGCGGCGCGCTGGCTGACAATCTCAATGCCTCGCCGCTGGTTGCCATGGTCGACGAGATTGTGCTCGTCGCCACGCTGAACGCCACGCCGATACGCGACGTTACCGCGACGTCGCAAGCTGTTTCCGTCATGGGGCGGTTGCCAACAGCCGCCTTGCTGGTCGACGAGGCGGCCTGACATGGCCACCCCTTGGGCTACCAGTTGGAGCGGAAGCGCTTCGAACCATGGTGCCGCCGCGCGACGCGCCGGCACGTCGGTCGATGCGCTGACGCGCTACGGATTGGTCGCGGCGGTGGCGATTCTGTTCAGCGTCTCGGGCGGCATGCTGTGGCTGGTGGGCTACAATTACGACGGCCTGTTCGGCAACCCGGCGACCAAGATCCACCCGTCCACCTATCTCATCGTGCTCTTGCTTGCCTGGCGCTCCTGCACCTTCGGCAATCCGGTCGGCTATATCGTCCATGTCGCCGACAGGCGGCCGGCCAGCGCGCTGATGGCCGCCATCTCGATCGTGCTCCTGTTCGTCGTCATCGCCAGGCAGCGTCCCGGCATGGCCGGCATGATCGATACGTTCGTGGCCGCGGCACTTCTGGTGCTGATGCTCAGCGAGGACGACGAACGAACATTCGCCGGGCTGCAGACCGTAGTTCACGTGGTCATGACTGCGAATGCGTTGCTTGCCCTTTTCGAGTTCGCCACCAAGACGTTGATTTTCCCCTATCGCCTCGACGGCGTGGCGTTTACCACCGATCTGCGCTCAAGCGCGTTGCAGGGGCATCCGCTTGCCAATGCCATGGTGACAGCGATCTATGTGCTCGCGCTGTTCTCTGGCGCCAGATCCCTGTCGACGCCTGTGCGCATTGGGTTGATCGGCCTGCAATTGGCGGCACTCGTCGCCTTCGGCGGTCGCTCCGCGATGGTGACGACGATCGTGCTCGGCGGCTGCTACCTGCTTTCTCAGGGCATCACCAAATTGCGCCGGGGACGGGTCAACCTGCTGGGCGCGGCACTCGGCTTCATGCTTGCCGCGCTGCTGCCGGTCGTCATCGCCGTGGCGGCCTCCTACGGCTTCTTCGACGCACTGCTGGAGCGCTTCGTGTCGGATAGCGGCAGCGCCAATGCCCGCGTCGAGATGTTCGAGCTCTTCAATTACCTGGAGGTGCGCGATCTGATCGTGGGGCCGGATGTCGACCTGATCGACAGCCTGCGCCGCATCAACGGCCTCGAACAGGGCATCGAGAACCCGATCATCCGCACGATCGTCTATCAGGGCGCCTTCTTCACCCTTTTGCTGACATTCGGCTTCGTGCTGTTCTTGTTTGAGGTGGCGCGCCGCTGCCATTCCGGCATCTGGCTGCCGATGCTGAGCTGGATCATCCTGATCAACACCTCCGAAAGCGTCGCGTCGAAGACGACGCTTTTGACCAAATTCGTGGTGATGGCCCTGGTGCTCTACCGGCCGGCAAAGGCGGTACCGAGACCGGTCAGTCCGCCGGCATGGCCAGGCCAAGCGCCGCGATGATATCAGGGTCCAACGCCCGCGTGGTGTCGTCCATCATGCCCATGCCGTCGAAGAGATCCCAGAACGCCCAGGGGAAGCCAAACGCCTCGGCGCTCCGCCTGACATCGGCGATGTAGCGCGCCCGATCCGGATTGGGCGCGGCGACATAGCGCGCGTCGGTGCGCAGCGCGCCGAACTCGCCCATGACGATGCGTTCCGGCGCAAGGCCGTGGACGTCGGCCCAGGCGCGAACCTCGCCAAGATACTTGTCGACAAACCAGCGGTCGGGCCGGGCGTCGAAATAGACTTTCAGCACGCGCTCGGTTTCGGCATAAGCGGCCTGCTTGGCGTCTTCAGGGGTTTCGGTGTCCTGCGCCATGCGCGCCCTGACCGACGCCAGCGTCTGTTCCAACGAGCCGGCGGATGCCGGCCACGGCACATTGTTGAGCGACCGGTAGACGGGTTCGCGCATCCACGGCGCGCCCTGATGGCTGAACAGGTAGGGCTCGTAGAAGTGGAAGGTGAACAGGATCGGCTCGAACGGCGAGAGCGGCTCCGGATCGAGCGCGGTCAATCCGCTCACCATTGAGCCGCAGCCTCCGGTGACGACCAGCGGCAGGGTTGCGGCCGACGCCCTTGCCGCTGTCAGAAGTGCAAGCTGGATTTGCGACCAGACATTTGATGCGCAGGCCTGCGCCGGCTCGTTGACCGGTTCCAGCGCTATCCTGCCGGGCTGGAACCGCTCCAACCTGCCGGCAAGCTCGCCGACCAGCCCGCGATAGAGATCGAAGGCGGGCGCGGCGGTGCTGGAGATCATGCGGTCGGGGTTCCAGTAATGGGTGGCGCCATTGGCCTGGACGTTGACGATGATACCGAGATCGCTGTCGAGCGTGACGGTGACGGCCGCGTCCACCATGTCCAGCAACTGACCGCGCGTCTTGGCGTCGGCGGCCAGGAAAGGACCGGGATCGACGGGCAGACGGATGAAATCGAGCCCGGTCTGGCGTAGCCGACCAAGATCGTCTGGGGTCGGCACCGGGCGTTGCGACTGGAAAGGAGGCCAGTCATAGTCGGTACGGGGTGCGGGAAATTCGCGCGTCAGCGAGAACCACGGCCAGGCGTTGACGCCGCGCCGAAACCGCGGTTCGGCGGCGCGGGCGATCGGTGCGATCGAGAGAGGGCCAAGGGCCGCCGCCGTGGACAGCGCCGTCCGCAGCACCCGCCGGCGCGACCAACCTGTCATGCGGTGCCGGCTGATGCGCGATTGGTCGCGAGGGCTTCGGCGGGGGTGACACCGAGAAGCCGATAGGCTTCATTTTCATAAGCAGTCAGGACATCGTCCCAGCGGAAGGCTTCGCGGGCGCGCGCCCTCGCCGCATTGCCGCAGTTGCGGACAAGATCGTCATCGTCCAGCGCCTGCCGCATCCGCTCGGCGCAACTGTCCTTGCCGGTGAAGTAGATCGCCGCCGCACCGGCGGTCCACCTATTATAGGGATTGTCGTGCGCGATCACCATGTTGCCGGCCGCCAACGCTTCGACCAGCGACGGGTTGGTGCCGCCCACCGTGTGGCCATGCAGATAGGCGCGTGCGTGGAAGCGCAACGCCTTCACCGTTGCCTGGTCGTAAATGGCGCCCGGAAGGACCACCGAGCCGTTCGCCGCCTTGCGGATGGCGGCATGATACGGGATGTCGTCGGACAGCGTACCCAGCACCACCAGCTTCATGTCGCGCTTGGCGGAGCAAAAGGCTTCGACGATCGGCAGGATGTTGTTGTCGGGTTCGATGCGCGCGATCGAGACCAGATAGCGCCCGGGCTCGAGGCCGAGCGCCCGGATCGGCGCCTCCGGTGCCGATGTCACCGGATCGGCGCCATAGGCGATGGTGGCGATGGCGCTGCGTGGCCGGCGCGTCGCCAAGTGATCGGCGATCGCGGGATGATCGGCGACCAGCCGATGCGAGGCCCAGGCGCCGATCCATTCATTAAGCCAGAACCAGGTGCGCGCCGCGAAACCCCATTTGGGGCGACGCCACTCGATGCCATCCATGTTGGTGAAGATCTTGCGCCGCTTCAGCCTGAGCCAGGTCAGGAAGACCGCGCCGTTGTAGCCGAGCACCAGGCAGACGCCCGGTCGCCTGGCGGCGTCGCGGACGCATTGCCAGTCGAACTCCAGTGTCGCGCGCGGCCCTTTGGAGGCAACCTGGATGTGAATGAGCTCGATGCCGCGCCAGGTTTCGCTGCGCACCCGCCGGTCGATCCGCTCGACCTCATCCTGGCAATAGACGGCGACCTTCCAGCCTCGCCCGACAAGAAACAGCGCCAGTCTTTCGGCAAAGGTTTCAAAGCCGCCATGGGCCGCGGGTATGCCGCGGGTCCCCAGGATCAGAATGGCAGGCGTCTCTGGTTTCATGGGCGGCGGAACTTTCACGTGATCTCGGATATATTAGTGATTGCTGAATTCAGGAGAAGCAAGTGGCAACTCCCGTGCCATCTCCCTGTTTCAGCGTTCTTGGTAGCGATCATCGCGCGGGGTTGTAAAAAAACGGTGTTGAACCCGGTGGTTGTTTCATTCTCGGTCAACCCTTCTGTGCGTAGCTGTATCGAAACGAAGCAGTGTCAGGGTCGTGCGGCCGGTAGTCGGCCTACTGAATCCGGCACGATTCTTGCGGCAATGCCGCTGCACATTATCGCCCAGCGCGATGGTTGTAGCACCTGGCGGGATACAAAGATGCGGATTGCCTGCGTTCATCAGGGCTATGAACTCTATGGTTCCGACCGCAGCTTCGCGGAGAGCGTTGCTGCGTTGCGCGCCGCGTTTCCGTCGGCCGACATCGAGGTGGTTCTGCCGCGCGGCGGACCTATCGTGCAGATTTTGGAAGCCCATGCCAGCCGGATTGTCTTCGAACCGCTCTGGGTGCTGAGGCGCCAAGCCATCGCGCGCCTTGCGACGGTCGAGATAGCGCGATTGCCGGTTGCCGTTTTCAGGGCATGGCGGCGTCTCAGGGATTGCGACCTCGTTTACGTCAACACCTCGATCGTCGCCGACTATGCGCTGGCCGCGCGCCTTCTTCCCCACAAGGCCGTCCTGCACATCCACGAGATTCCCGAAGGCGCCATGCGCAGGATACTCGTCGGCCTGATGCACTGGAGCCATGCGGATCTCATCTTCAACTCGCGCGCGACGCGCGCCGCGTTCGGCGATCCCAAGGCCGCACGCACGCATGTCGTCTACAACGGCGTTGCCGGGCCGGCGACTGTCGAACCGACGACCTATGACGGCAAGCGTCCGTTGCGGGTGCTGCTGCTCGGCCGGATCAACCGGATCAAGGGGCAGGAGGTCCTGCTGGAGGCGATCGCCTCGATGCCGCCGGAGCTGCAGGCGAGGATCGAGGTGCGGTTGGTCGGCGGCGCCTTCGAAAGCACCGAGCGTGAGCGCGCTTTGGCCGAACTGGTCGAGACCATGGGCCTCTCCGGGCGCGTCAGCGTCTTGCCCTTCGTGCCTGACCCTTCGGAGCACTACCGCTGGGCCGATATCGTCACTGTGCCGTCGCGGCGTCCGGAATCGCTCGGGCGCGTCGCCATCGAGGCGATGGCCTATGGCCGCCCGCCGCTGGTGTCGGCGATTGGCGGGCTGGTGGAAGTGGTCAGCGACGGCGAGACCGGCTGGCATGTTCCGCCCGGCGACGCGGCAGCTCTTGCCGCGAAATTGCAGGAGATCATCCTGCGGCCCAAGGCCTGGCGCGGTTTTGTCGCTGCCGGGCGCGCGCGCTACGAGGCAATCTTCTCCGAGCCGGTCGCGGCCGCCGCGATCGCGGAGATCGCCGCCGACAAGCTGAAGATGACCATGGCGCGCCCGGGCAGGGCGCGGGCCGCCCGCGAAGCGGAGACACGGCCGTGAAGCTTGCGTTCCCGAGCCATCTGGTTCGACGCTTGGTGCTGATGATCGGCGGCGAGGCGATGCAGAGCGGCTTTCACTTTGCCCTCAACATCGCGCTGTTGCACATGCTGTCGGCGCAAGGCTACGGCCTCTTCGCCATCGCCATGGTGATGGGTGGCGTCGGCTTGTCCTACATCAGGTCGCTCACCGCCGTTCCCGCCAGCATATGGATGAGCAAAAGCACCAACAGTGCCGGCGTCGATGCCCATGATGTCGCCTTCGGAACGGCGGCGCTGATCGTGGCGTTGCTGATGGCCGTCGGCACGGCGATCTTGATGCATCTGCTTGGCGATCCAAGCGGGATTGCCGCCGGTTGCTTCGTCGGCGCCTGGTCGCTGCGAAGCCATATGCGCACGGCTTTCTTCGCGCGTCGCCAGCAGGTGGTCGTTTCCATCAGCGATGTCGCTTTTACGATCGTTGGCACCGTCTTGACCGGGCTGACGATCTGGCTGGCCCAAGACCCGCTGCAGATCGTGTTCTACGCACTTGCCGCGGCAAATGTGTTCGGCATTTTCGTCCTGGTTCGGCTGGCTCGGCGCACACTTCGCGTCAGCTTCCGTATGCCGACGCGGCGACGTTATATCAGGCTCTGGCACCAGCTGCGCTGGTCGGCATTCAGCGCGACCACAACCAACATCCAGGGTCAATGTCTGGCGCTGCTGGTCGCGGGCATTGCCGGGCCGGCCGCCTACGCACCGCTGGCGGCGGTTCTGGTGCTGTTTGCGCCGCTGCGCATCATCAGCCTTGCTATCGTAAACATGACGCAGCCGGATCTTGCCAGGCTGATACGGAACCACGAAACAGGCCGTGTTTGGGCGCAGGCAAAGATCTGGGCGCTCGTCATGGGGCTCGGCGGCCTGGTCTATGGGTGCGCGATCATGTTCGTGCTGCCGACAATAAAATCCCAGGCCCTCCAGGATGCCTCGGTCGGCTTCATCGGATTTTTCGTGATCGCGAATTTTGTCCCGATCATGCTCTACATCATGCCCCGCATCGTGCTTGAGATACTCGGCGATTTCCGGATCGTCGCGTTCACCACGACGGGCGGTGCGGTCGTCGGGCTGGTGCTGATCGCGATCCTGCTGGCGATTGCGTCTCCGCCGTGGGCGCTGGTGGGTTCAGCCGTCTCCGAGACCTTCGTGCTCGCGGCATCATGGTATTTCGCGCATCACCGCATATGGAATCTCGAGCATCCGGATGAGGCGCGCTACAGCCGATTGGGCTCGTGGCGGCGGGCAGTCCCGTTCGCAACGGCAAAACGATAGGAGAAGATATGGCAGGCCAGGCAGTGCAAAGTGCTGCGGCGACCGGCTTGTCCGAAGGGCAGGCTTCCAGTCCCGTAACCATCGTCGCCAACGATGCCTACACGGCGCGATTGCACACCAGCCTGGAAGCGGCCAGGCCGCTCTGGCTGCGCTACGAGGCGGACGGCGTGTGCACCGCCCACCAGCATTATGCGTGGGCCGAGGGGATCGTCGCGCGACTGATGCCGAAAGGCGCGGACGTGCTCATCGTGGAGGTGAACGACGCCGCGACCGGCGCGCCCCGGATGCTGGTGCCGCTGATGCGGCGATCGGCTCCCGGCCATCGGGTGATCGAATGGCTGAGCTGCGGCGTTTGCGACTATTCGGCACCGCTTCTGGCCGATGCGAGCCCGTGGACGAGGCAATCCGCACAGGCCGCGTGGGCGGCGGTGCGTTCCGTGCTGCCGCCGGCGGACCGCATCCACATCACGGGAATTCCGCAAGGGATCAGCGGCGTCGCCAACCCGCTGGCCTTGCTCGCGGCCACGCGCGATTCCCTTCATACCAGCTTCGGCCTCGCCATCGACGGCGACCCGGAAACCGTCCTCAAGCGCCTATGCAGGCCTTCGTTCGTCAAGGCCTTTAACAAGGATTGGCGCCGGCTCGAACGGCTCGGCGGCGTGGAACTGGTCGAGGCCAACACACCGGCCCTGGTGGAGCTCATTTTCGGCAGCCTGGTCCGCATGCGGCTCAGCCGCTTTCGCGAATTGGGCCGTTTCGACCTGCTGACGCAGGGGGCGGCTGTCGACTTCTATCGAAACGCCGCCCTCGAGGGGCTGTCGGATGGATCGGTGCGGCTCTTCGGGCTGCGCGTCGGTGAGGCTCTGATCGCGGTCCAATACCTACTGATCCATCAAGTCACCGTTCATGCTCTTCTGATATCAATCGATCAGGGCGCGGTGCCCAACGTGTCACCGGGACTTCTGATCATGGGCAAGTTGATGGGCTGGGCGCGCGAGAAGGGTTTCGACTATTTCGACCTGTCGGTGGGCAACCAGAGCTACAAGGAGCATATGGGCGCCACGGGTTCGAGCCTGCGCGAACTTTGCCACGGGATTACGGTGCGGGGCAATGCCGTGACCACCGCCCTCGAGGTCCGCAACCATATCGAGGTGTTCGTGCGCTCCAAACCTCGGCTGCTCAAGACGATCCAGGGACTGATGCGGGGTTTGCGGCGCTTGCGTGGGGGACCGGAATGACAGGAAAAGCACGTGGCAAGCCGGACAATACAAGTGGTTGCGATGACGGACGATGGGCCGGTTTCCCCGAGTGCCGCCTGCGCCGGTGCCGGCACGTGCTATACGGCGCGGCTGCACCCCAGCTTTGAGGCCGTCAAGCCACTCTGGTTGCAACACCAGGCGGACGGCGTCTGCACCGCCCATCAGCACTATGCCTGGGTCGATGGAATCGCCGCGCGGCTGATGCCCAAAGACGCGGACCTGCTTATCGTCGAGGTGAGCGACGCTGCTACGAGCGCGCCGATCCTGCTGCTGCCTCTGATGCGGCGCCGGGCCTTCGGCCATCATGTGATCGAGTGGCTGAGCTGTCGCGTGTGCGACTATTCGGTGCCGCTGCTGGCGGATGCGAGAGCGTGGACCAGGCCGGGTGCCGACGCCGTCTGGGCGGCGGTCCGCGCCGTGCTGCCGCCGGCTGATCGCATCCACATCACGGGAATCCCGCGGCAGATCCACGGCGTGGCCAATCCGCTGGCGCTGCTTTCGGTGGCGCGCGACTCCATCCAGTTCACCTCCGGCCTCGTCCTGCACGGCGACCCGGAGACGCTCATAAAGCGCATCTGCAAGCCATCCTTCGCCAAGACGTTCCACAAGCAGTGCCGCGCCTTTGAACGGCGTGTCGGGCAACCGCTTGTGGCGGCCGCCACCCCCGCGCAGCCCCACGGGCTTTTAT
>NZ_JAMYLA010000085.1:0-16428 GCF_040317725.1 Mesorhizobium sp. M1396
AACCCTCGAAATTGTCACTTCAAACGAATGCCGAAATTACTTCCTCGAGGCCGGCTATGACCGAACCTAAAATCATCCCGCTCTAAAGTTTAAACTGCCGCGATCGACGCTGTTCTGCTATGGTTGACGACCAGAAATCGTCAGGCCGGGCGGAAACCTCGTGAGGCCGATCGAGACCCGATACGCCCACAGCGGCGATGTGCGGATCGCCTATCAGGTGGTCGGCCAGGGGTCGTTCGATCTCATCTTCGTGCCGGGCTTCATTTCCAACCTCGACCTGCACTGGGAAGACGAAGGTTATACCAGGCTCCTGAGGCGGCTTTCGGCGTTCTCGCGGCTGATCCTGTTCGACAAGCGCGGCACCGGTCTGTCCGATCGAGTCGACGCCCACCACCTGCCCAGTCTCGAAACCCGGATGGACGATGTGCGCGCGGTGATGGACGCCGCCGGCAGCGGCCGTGCAGCGTTGCTCGGCGCCTCCGAAGGCGCGCCGATGGCGATGCTGTTCGCCGCCATGTATCCGGAGCGGACGCGGGCGCTGGCGCTCTATGGCGGCTATGCGCATTTCCACAAATGGGTGATGTCGCCCGAACGCCTCGATGCTTTCATCGAGATGGCGGAGACAGCCTGGGGTACCGGCGCAACTTTACCCAATTTCGCGCCGAGCCGGGTCGACGACGCGCATTTCGCCCAGTGGTGGGCACGCTTCGAACGATTGTCGGCGAGCCCGACGGCGGCGGCGGCGCTGGCGCGCATGAACGCCGGGATCGACGTGCGCGGCGTGCTGGCGGCGATCAGCGCGCCGACGCTGCTCATTCATCGCCGCAACGATGCGCGGGTCGATCCTGACGCCAGCCGCTACCTGGCCAAAAAGATCCCGAATGCGCGGCTGGTCGAGATTCCCGGGCGCGATCATCCGATCTGGACCGGCGATGTCGATCGGGTAGCCGACCTGATCGAGGAGTTCCTGACCGGTGGGCGAGCCGTGGCCGAGGTGGACCGCGTGGAGGCGGTGGCTATGGCGGCGATCGTGCGCCACTGGTCGACGATACTCAACGGCAGCCAGTTCGATCTGACGACCTTCAAGAAGCAGACCGGCGACGCGTTCGCGGCCGTCAAGGCCAAGTCGCAGTGAAGAAATCACTGCCCGGCGATGAGCGCCGGGCAGCACTTCGACCATCAACCGCCCGGTCGGAAGACGGGCCAATGGAGGATGAAATGCTGACCAAGACCCAAACGGTGAATGGCGCGGCGATCAAGAAGGCGATCGAAGGCCGTGACGGCAGGATGCTGTCGAGCTTCTACGCCGACGACGCGCTGGTGCGGGTGATCGACCGCAACAACCCGCCGAGCAAGCCGCGCGAGATTCGCGGGCGCGCGGCGATCAGCACATTCTGGGACGACATCTGCAGCCGGGCGATGACCCACAGGGTCGACACCACCATCGCCGACGGCGACAGCCTGGCCTTCACCCAGGCCTGCGCCTATCCGGACGGCACCAAGGTGTTCTGCGCCGCGATGCTGGAGCTGAAGAACGGGCTGATCGCACGGCAGACCGTCGTGCAGGCCTGGGACGAGTAGGTCAACCGCAGAGCCTGTTCATTCATCCCGATTGAAGCGGGATAGCTCTGTTTCCGTGCTGGGGCATGATCTTTTCCGAAAGCCGGTTTCCTTTTTTCGGGATCATGCTCTGGCCGCAACCCTGGAGGAGAAGACAATGTTCAGCGCCAGATGGCAGATCGACGCCAAGTTCGGGCACAAGCAGACCGTGCTCGACCTGTTGAAGAAATGGGAACGCGAGATCGGCTCGCAGGTCGGCCTCGCCGAGCTGGAATTCCAGATCATGACCGGTTCGATCGGCGCCCGGGAAGCGACGGTCGAGTCGCACCACCAGGTCGAGAGCCTGGCCCAGTTGGAGGCGTTCTTCGCCAAGATCGGCAAGATCGACGCGCACGCCAAATGGGGCAAGGAGATCGAGCCCTACGTCGTGTCGGGCACCAGCCTGTGGAACATCTACCGAATCGTGGAGTAGCGGTCTTCGCCCCGTTTACGGGGAGAAGATGCCGGCAGGCAGATGAGGGGCAGAGCCAGCTTTGGAAGCGTCGCGCCGCCCCTCATCCGTCACTTCGTGCCACCTTCTCCCCGTAAACGGGGAGAAGGGAAGGCGCTAGCTATGCGCAACCATCACGTGGCGGACGGCGGTGTAATCCTCCAGCGCGTAGAGCGACATGTCCTTGCCGTAGCCGGACTGTTTCAGTCCGCCATGCGGCATCTCGTTGGTCAGCATGAAATGGGTGTTGATCCAGGTGCAGCCGTACTGGAGACGTGCGGCAGTCGCCATGGCGCGCGACACGTCCTTGGTCCACACAGACGACGCTAGGCCGTAGTCGCTGTCATTGGCCCAGTTCACCGCCTCGTCGACTTCCGAAAAACGGGTGATCGAGACGACTGGCCCGAACACCTCGCGCCGCACGATCTCGTCTTCCTGCAGGGCGCCGGCGACCACGGTCGGCTGGTAATAGAAACCAGAGCCCTCGCCCGGTTTGCCACCGGTGGTGATCTCGATGTGCTTCAGTTCCGAGGCGCGCTCGACGAAGCTCGAGACACGGTCACGCTGGCGGCGCGAGATCAGCGGCCCGATCTCGTTTTCGGTGTCGTCTGGACGGTTGTACTTGATGGTCGAGACAGCCGACGAGAGATCGGCGACGAGCTTGTCGTAGATCTTCTTGCCGGCATAGATGCGGCAGGCGGCGGTGCAGTCCTGGCCGGCATTGTAGTAGCCGAAGGCACGCAAGCCGTTGACCACCGAGCGGAGGTCGGCGTCGTCGAAGACGATGACCGGAGCCTTGCCGCCGAGCTCGAGATGCGTGCGCTTGACCGACTTGGCGGCCGCCTGCAGTACCTTCTTGCCGGTGGCGACATCGCCGGTGATCGAGATCATGTTGACCTTCGGATGGTTGATCAGCGTGTTGCCGACGCTGTCGCCGCGGCCGAGCACGACATTGACGACGCCTTCGGGCAGGATTTCGGCAAGTATCTTCGCCAGCTTCAGCGCGGTCAGCGGTGTCTGCTCGGACGGCTTGAAGACGACGGTGTTGCCGCCGGCGATGGCCGGCGCCAGCTTCCAGGCCATCATCATCAGCGGGTAGTTCCACGGCGCGATGGAAGCGACGATGCCGATGGCGTCACGGCGGACCATCGATGTGTGGCCGGGAATGTATTCGCCGGCAACGACGCCTGGCATCGAGCGCACGGCGCCGGCAAAGAAGCGGTAGCAGTCGACGATGGCCGGAATCTCATCATTGAGCACGGCGTTGATCGGCTTGCCGCAGTTGAGCGCCTCAAGCGTGGCGAACTCCTTGGAGTTAGCCTCGATGCGGTCGGCGATCTTCAGCAAATAGCCCGAGCGCTGCGCCGGCGTGGTGCGCGACCACAGGACGAACGCCTTTTCGGCCGCCAGCACCGCCGCCTCGATCTGCGCCTGGCTGGCTTCGGGCAAGTTGAGGATGTTCGCCCCGGTCTTCGGATTGAGGATCGGTTCCTCGGTTTCGGTGCCCTTCTCGAATTTCGAGCCGATCAGCATCTGGGTGTCCATAAGGTTTCTCCCTTAACAGGAGCGAGTAGCGAGTAGCGACTAGCGAGTAGGGTTTGACCGTCGAAATTCCCTATTCGCTATTCGCTACTCCCTATTCGCTGTTTTTCATTTCCCACTTCCAGCGATCTGGTCGCCGTCGCGGGTGAGGTAATAGGCGGCAAGGATCGGCAGCAGCGTCACCAGCACCACGACCATGGCGACGACATTGGTGACCGGGCGCTGGCGCGGACGGATCAGCTCTTCCAGCATCCAGATCGGCAGCGTCTGCTGCTGGCCGGCGGTGAAGGTGGTGACGATGACCTCATCGAAGGACAAAGCGAAGGCCAGCATGCCGCCGGCCAGCAGCGCGGTGGCGATGTTGGGCAGCACGACATGGCGGAAGGTCTGGAAGCCGTCGGCACCAAGATCCATCGACGCCTCGATCATCGAGCCTGATGTGCGGCGAAAGCGGGCGACCGCATTGTTGTAGACGACAACGACGCAGAAGGTGGCGTGGCCGAGCACGATCGTCCAGAACGAAAACGGGATGTCGGCCAGCGAAAAGGCCGAGCGCAGCGCGATGCCGGTGATGATACCGGGCAGCGCGATCGGCAGGATGACCAGCAGCGAGATGGTTTCGCGGCCGAAGAATTTTGTCCGCGACACCGCCGCCGAACAGAGCGTGCCGAGGATCAGCGCAATCGCCGTCGAGATCACGGCAACCCTGACCGACAGTGACAGCGCCTGCCAGACATCGGGCCGGTTCCAGGTGACGGCGAACCATTGCGTCGTCAGCCCCGGCGGCGGCCAGACGAAACTCTTCTCTTCGGTGGTGAAGGCATAGACGAAGATCAGCAGGATCGGCAAATGCAGGAACAGCAACCCGCAGGCAGCGGCGATCTTCAGGCCGAGCGGAGCGGATTGGCCGCGATCAGAGCGCATCGAAGGCTCCCATGCGCTTGGCGCCCCAGAGATAGAATCCCATGATGACGATCGGCACCACGGTGAAGGCGGCGGCGAGCGGGATGTTGCCGGCGGTGCCTTGCTGCGAATAGACCGCCTGGCCGATGAACAGCCGCGAGGTGCCGATGATCTGCGGAATGATGTAGTCGCCTAATGTCAGCGAGAAGGTGAAGATCGATCCAGCGACGATACCCGGCAACGCCAGCGGGAACAGCACGTTGCGGAAGGTCTGTCCCGGCGAAGCCCCCAAATCGGACGAGGCCTCGACCAGATTGCCGGGCACCCGCTCGAGCGCCGCCTGAACGGGGAGGATCATGAAAGGCAGCCAGACATAGACGAAGACGATGAAGGTGCCGGTGAACGACACCGACAGCGAATTGCCGCCGATGACCGGCAGCGACAGCCAGGCGTCGAGCACCCACGACAGCTGCAGTTTGGCGAGCAGCCAGGTCAGGATGCCCTCCTTGGCCAGAATCAGCTTCCAGGCGTAGATCTTGACCAGGTAGCTCGACCACAGCGGCAGCATGATGCCGAGATAGAACAGCGCCTTCCAGCGGCCGCGCGCATAGCGCGCCGCGTAATAAGCGATCGGGAAAGCGATGACGGCGGAGGCCAGCGTGACCAGAGCCGCCATCGTCACCGTGCGCAGGATGATGTCGAGATTGGCGGCCTGGAACAGGTCGCCATAGGTCTTCAAGGTGAACTGGCGGTTGATCAGGCCGGAAAACTCGTCAATGGAGAAAAAGCTCTGCGCCAGCAGCGCGAATAGCGAGCCGATATAGACGATGCCGAGCCACAGCACGGGCGGCAGCAGCATGAGCAGCAGCAGGACCTTCGGCTTGCGCCAGAAAAGGTCCGACAACGCGCCGCGCAAGCCGCCGCTGCCCGGCAGGATGGCGGGTGCCGTTGCACGCGGCATGGCGGCGTCGAGTCTCATGCCGGCTCGTCCATCAGATGCAGATGCTCGCGGTTGAAGGTGAGCACGACCGCCTCGCCTTCCCTCGGCAAAGCCGTGCCGGCCGGCACGATGGCGTGCAGCCGCAGCCCGTCGGCGTCGAGCGCCAGCTTCGTCGTGGCGCCGAGATAATTGGTCGAGACGAGGCGGGCGGGCACGCCTTCGCCACCTATGACCCCGCTGGCCGCTCGTCCGACGCGAATGGATTCAGGGCGCAGGCTGCCCCAGCGATGCTGGCCGGAATAGCGCTGGACGAAATCCGGGGGCAGTACATTCGATGAGCCGACGAAATCGGCGACGAAGCGGGTCTTCGGCCGCTGGTAGATATCTTCCGGCGTGCCGATCTGCATGATCTTGCCATCGTTGAAGACGGCGACGCGGTCGGCCATCGACAGCGCCTCGCCCTGGTCGTGCGTGACGAAGACGAAGGTGATGCCAAGGGCCTTCTGCAGCAACTTCAGCTCCTCTTGCATATTCTCGCGCAATTTGAGGTCGAGCGCGCCAAGCGGCTCGTCGAGCAGCAGCACCTTGGGCTGGTTGACCAGCGCGCGGGCGAGCGCGACGCGCTGGCGCTGGCCGCCGGAAAGCTGGCCGGGGCGGCGGGCGCCATAGCCGGGCAGCCGCACCAGCGCCAGCGCCTCTTCCGCAGCCTTGTGCCGTTCAGCCTTGCCGGCGCCTTTGACCATCAGCCCGTAGGCGACGTTGTCGAGCACGTTCAGATGCGGGAACAGCGCATAGTCCTGGAACACGGTGTTGACGTTGCGGCGATAGGGCGGGACGCCCTCGGCGCGTTCGCCGAAGATCGAGATCGAGCCCGATGTCGGCTGCTCGAAGCCGGCGATGAGGCGCAGACAGGTGGTCTTGCCGGAACCGGACGGCCCAAGCATGGCGAAGAACTCGCCTGGCGCGATGTCGAGATCGACCGCGTCGACGGCGCGAACGCTGCCGAAATGGCGCGAGGCTTTCTGGAAGGAGACGGCGGAGGTCATGGGCTGTCAGTCTGTTGCCGGTTCAGTTCTGTCGATCACCCTCGCCTGCAAATCATGGCAGCGGATGGCGAATTTCGCGCGCCACTACACCTCCCCCTCGATGGGGGAGGCCGAGGGTTGAGGGTGGCCTCATAGGCAAAATCGTGTCCGCGCGACCCCCCACCCCGCCGCTGCGCGTC
This sequence comes from Mesorhizobium sp. M1396, assembly GCF_040317725.1. Taxonomy (NCBI): domain Bacteria; kingdom Pseudomonadati; phylum Pseudomonadota; class Alphaproteobacteria; order Hyphomicrobiales; family Phyllobacteriaceae; genus Mesorhizobium; species Mesorhizobium sp. M1396. The sequence goes on from NZ_JAMYLA010000085.1 coordinate 6,661, forward strand.
GACCCTCCCCACAAGGGGGAGGGTAAGGGCGCTTACCGCCCGCCGATGACGCCGATATAATCCGACACCCAGCGGTAGTAGGGCACGCACTTGTCGTTCTGGGTGGCGCATTTCGACACCGGCGTCTTCCAGAACTTGATCTTCTCGAAATTCTCGTAGCCGTTGGTCTTGCAGCCTTCGTCGGTCAAAAGCTCATTGCCCTTACAGGCGGCGGGCACGACGGGCAGCGAACCGAACCAGGCCGAGACATCGCCCTGCACCTTCGGCGACAGCGAGTGTTCCATCCACATATAGGCGCAGTTGGGATTGGCCGAGTCGGCTTCCATCATCGTGGTGTCGGCCCAACCGGTCGCGCCCTCCTCCGGAATGGTCGAAGCGACCGGCTTCTTGGCGGCGACCAGCGTGTTGACCTGATACGGCCACGAACCGGAAGCGACGACGCCTTCGTTCTGGAAATCGTCGACCTGGATGGCGGCATCATGCCAGTAGCGGCCGACGAGGGTGCGCTGGACGCGCAGCAGGTCGAGCGCTGCCTTGTACTGGTCCTCGTTCAGTTCATAAGGATCCTTGATGCCGAGTTCCGGCTTGTGGAACATCAGATAGTTGGCGGCATCCGCGATGTGGATCGGCCCGTCATAGGCCTGCACGCGCCCCTTGTTGGATTTGCCGTCCGGCAGCTTCATCTCTTCGAACACGACGTTCCAGCTCTTGGGAGCCTCCTTGAACACGTCGGTGTTGTACATCAGGACGTTTGGTCCCCACTGGTAGGGAACGCCATAGTGGACGCCACCGACGGTGAACCACGGCGCGTCCTTGAGGCGCTCGTCGACAGTCTTCCAGCTTGGGATAAGATCGGTGTTGATCGGCTGCACCCGCTTGCCGGCAACGAGGCGCAGCGAGGCATCGCCCGAAGCGGTGACGAGGTCGAAACCACCCTCGTTCATCAGCGAGACCATCTCGTCTGACGTGTTTGCCGTCTTGACGTTTACCTTGCAGCCGGTCTCCTCCTCGAAGGAGGTCACCCAGTCATAGCCCTTGTCGGTTTCGCCGCGCTCGATGTAGCCCGGCCAGGCCACGATGTTGACCTGGCCTTCGCCCTTGCCAAGTTCCTTGACCTGGGCGACGGCCTGGCCGGAGAAGGTCAGCGCGACCGTCAAGGCAGTACATGACTTGAGGAATGAATTCATCGTCGATCTCCCATTTTGGCGCCTGACTGCGAAAGCCGGTTTCGGTCTTCGCTAGGGGTCACGCGCGGACTGAAAAAGTCAGTTCGTCCGTTGGGCTTGATGCCGCTCTGATGGCGGCTTTGGTCCCTGAACGGAAAGTGCTTGGAAAATTCCGGTTTCGCAAATTCATTTATCAGAAGGTCGATATCGGTTTTTCCGATAGGTCGGCGGCCGACCTCTCAGACACGCTGACGGACCGTCCGTTGCGACTGTGCAAGGCCGATGAAATCGCGCGCCGCCTGCGGCAGGCCGGAGCCGCGCCGCCAGACCATGCCGACCTGCACCACGGGCAAGGAGCCCGAAATGTCACGCGATTCGATGCGGTCGCCTTCCAGCGACCAGGGCCGGTAGACGAGGTCGGGCAACAGCGCCACGCCGGCGCCGGTCGCGACCAGACTGCGCACGGCTTCCACGGAACGGGTGCGGAAGGCGACATGCGGCTTGGCGCCGATTGCCGTCAGCAGCTTGCCGGTGTTTTCCTCGATCTCGTCGACGGTCAGCATGATCAGCGTTTCGGAGGCAATGTCGCCAATGCTGATGATGTCGGCGCTGGCGAGCGGATGACCGAGCGGCAGCCACAGCCGATAGGCCGAGACTTCGAGGATTTCCGACTGCAGCGCGGTGCGGTCGCGCAAATTGGAGGTGACCATGACGGCAATGTCGAGCTTGCCGCCGATCAAGAGATGCTCGAGATAATCGCCATTATCCTCGATGGCCGAGACCTCGACGCCGGGATAGGCGCGGCGGTAGCGGGCGAGCAGATCCGACAGCACATAACCGGCGACCAGCGAGGTGACGCCCAGCTGCAGCCGCCCGCCCACCACCGCCTGTTCGCCTGAGAAAGAACGGCGTGCGTCGGAGACGTCGGCGAGGATCTTGGTGGCATGGCGCAGGAACTGATGGCCCTTATGGGTGATGTTGAGGCCGCGCGGATGGCGTTCGAACAATTCGACACCGAGATCGCTTTCGAGTTCCTTGATCGCCTCGGTGACCGAAGATTGCGAGATCGAGAGGTTCTGCGCGGCACCCGACACCGTGCCTTGCTCGGCCACGGCGATGAAGAACTGCAACTGGCGAATGGTGAAAGCCATGGCCGGACTAAACACGGCGGAGGCGGCGGTGGGAAGTGCCGGCCAAATCGTCGGCATAAGTTGGCTGGATCAGAACCCGCTCTCCGCGCCGACGATGCTGAGCCGCGCGCCGGCCTGCGCCAGGGCCGCGGCTATATCGCGCGGCGGCGAGCGGTCGGTGGCGATCTCGGAAAAACTGTCGAAGCCGCAAACCTGGACCAGACCAAGGCGGCCGAACTTCGAGTGATCGGTGATGACGAGCGAACGCTGGCCGCGCGATAGTACCATGCGCGCGAATTCGGCCTCTTCCAGATCATAGTCCATGACCCCCATCACCGCATCGACGGCACCGGTGGAGATGATGGCGTGGCTGACCGAGAAGCGGCTGACGAAGTCGATAGCCGAGGCACCGAAGGCAGCGCCGGAATCGCTGCGCAATTCGCCGCCGGCCATATAAACCTTATTGCCGTTGATGGTGGCCAGCGTGCGCGCGATATCCGATGAGTTGGTGACGACCGTCAGGCGCCGATGGCCGAGCAGCTCGCGGGCCAGAAACGAGGTTGTCGTGCCGGTGTCGAGCATGATCGATTCGCCGTCGCGGATGGTGCCAGCGACCATGCGGGCAATGACGCGCTTGGCATCGGCATTCTCACGCATGCGCCGCTCGAACGGCGCTTCGCCTACCATCGACGGCAGGCCGATCGCGCCATGCATCTTGAGGACGGAGCCGTCGCCGGTGAGCGGCTTGACGTCGCGGCGCACGGTCTCGAGCGACACGCCCAGCCGGTCGGCCAGGCTGGCGATGGTGACGGTGCCTTCTTCCTGCAGCAGCCGCAGGATCTCGCCGTGGCGTTTGGATTGAGCCATTTGGTTCCCCGAACTGAGACTTTGACCGATTCTAAGGTAATTCAAGCGCTTTTAAAGGAGGTACCTTATGGTTTCGGGCAAAATACCCAAAAAAGGTCACATCTTTTTCTTGACAACCGAGCAACCCTGGCGTGAAATCAAGACAGGGTTCGGAGCTGCAACGGGAGGGTGATGGCAGAGCCGCAACTCACGCATCAGGCCGTTTGCAACGTGCCAGGCGCAACGAATTTTCAGATCCGCGGGGGCGGATGCCGGGGCTCAAAAACCTGGCCAGGGGCTCGTCGGTGCGGTGCGGGATACCGATCCTGGCATCCCGCACCGACGAGATTTTTTGCGTTTCTCCCCGCCGTCGTTGAGCTGGCCATGGCACCTTATCGAACCCCAGCAAACCAGGGATCATTCCGTGACCGCCGAAGAACGCATCCGCGCCCTGTCCTGCTGGACCGGCGGCATCGAAATCGCACCACTGCCCGGCGGTCTGAGCAACGCCAACTATGTGGTCACGGACGCGGCCGGCAAACATGTCGTGCGCTTCGGCAGGGACTATCCGTTCCACCATGTCTTTCGCGAGCGCGAGGTGATGACCGCGCGGGCGGCCCATGCCGCCGGTTTCGCACCGGCCGTCATCCATGCCGAGCTGGGCATCCTTGTGACGGAGTTTGTCGACGCCAAAACCTTTCAGGCGGAAGATGTGCGCACCAATCTTGGTCGTATCGCGGCGCTGATGCGCGCCTTCCATCGCGAGATGCCCAATCACGTCTCAGGTGCCGGCTTCATGTTCTGGGTGTTCCATGTCATCCGCGACTATGCGCGCACGCTTGAAGAAGGCGGCAGCCGCAAGCGCAGCGACTTGCCGCGCCTGCTGACCTTGGCAGACGAACTGGAGCGCGCGCAGAAATTGTTGCCGATCGTCTTTGGCCACAACGATCTGTTGCCGGCCAACATTCTCGACGATGGCAACAGGCTGTGGCTGATCGACTTCGAATATGCCGGCTTCAACACGGCGATGTTCGACCTCGCCGGCGTGGCCTCCAACGCCGGCATGAGCGACGAGGAATCCTTCGCCTTCCTGACCGCGTATTTCATGAAGGAACCGGACGAGGCGATCCGCCGCTCGCACGCGGCCATGCAATGCGCCTCGCTGCTGCGCGAGGCGATGTGGAGCATGGTGTCCGAGCTCTATCTCGACGCGCCCGGGATCGACTACGTCGCCTACACCGAGGAAAACCTGACGCGGCTCGACGCCGCGCTGGAAAACTACAGAACGAAGTACGGGACACCGAAATCATGACATTGCCCAGCCAGGCCGCCATCGTCGTCATCGGCGGCGGCATCATCGGCTGTTCGACAGCCTATCACCTGGCGCGCGACCACAAGGCCGACGTGGTGCTGCTGGAGCAGGGCAAGCTGACCTCGGGCTCGACCTGGCACGCGGCCGGCCTGGTCGGGCAGCTGCGCTCGTCGGCCTCGATCACCCGCGTGCTGAAATACTCCGTCGACCTCTACAAGGGACTTGAGGCCGAGACCGGCCTTGCCACCGGCTGGAAGATGACCGGGTGCCTCAGGCTCGCCACCAATGCCGACCGCTGGATCGAATACAAAAGGCTGGCGACGACGGCGAAAAGCTTCGGCATGGACATGCAACTGCTGTCGGCGGCGGAGGTCAAGGCCATGTGGCCGCTCATGGAAACCGGCGATCTTGTCGGCGCTTCCTGGCTGCCGACCGACGGCCAGGCGAGCCCATCCGATATCACGCAGTCGCTGGCCAAGGGCGCGCGCATGCATGGCGCGAAACTGTTCGAGGATGTCCGCGTCACCGGCTTCGAGATGAAGGACGGCCGCATCACGGTGGTGAAGACCAGCAAGGGCGACATCGCCTGCGACAAGGTGGTCAACTGCGCCGGGCAATGGGCGCGGCAGGTCGGCGCGATGGCCGGCATCAACGTGCCGCTGCAGCCGGTGAAGCACCAATACATCATCACCGAGAAGATCGACGGCCTGGCGACCGACGCGCCGACCATCCGTGACCCGGACCGGCGCACCTATTTCAAGGAGGAGGTCGGCGGACTGGTGATGGGCGGCTATGAGCCGAACCCGCAGGCTTGGACGACCGATCTCCCCGGAGGCGATGTGCCTGACGATTGGGAGTTCCGGCTGTTCGACGACGACTACGACCATTTCGAACAGCACATGATGCAAGCGATCACGCGTGTGCCGGCGCTGGAAACCGTCGGCGTCAAGCAGATGATCAACGGCCCGGAGAGTTTTACGCCTGACGGCAATTTCATCCTGGGCACAGCGCCCGAATGCGCCAACATGTTCGTGGGCGCCGGCTTCAATGCCTTCGGCATAGCGTCGGGCGGCGGCGCCGGCTGGGTGCTGGCGCAGTGGGTGGTCGATGGCGAGGCGCCGCTCGACCTGTGGGTGGTCGACATCAGGCGCTTTTCCAATCTGCACCGTGATCGGCAGTGGGTCCGCGACCGCACGCTGGAGGCCTATGGCAAGCACTATACGATCGGCTTTCCACATGAGGAGTACCTCAGCGGGCGGCCCCGTATCGTCTCGCCGCTTTACGAGAGGCTGAAACAGCAGCGCGCCGTATTCGGCTCGAAGCTCGGCTGGGAGCGGCCGAACTGGTTCGCACCGCAAGGCGTCGAGCCGCAGGACATCTATTCGATGGGCCGGCAGAACTGGTTCGCGGCGGTCGGCGACGAGCACCGGCACGTGCGCGAAAAGGTCGGCATCTTCGATCAATCGTCCTTTGCCAAATATGAGCTGAGCGGGCCCGACGCGCTGAAGGCGCTGGACTGGATCTGCGCCAACGACGTCAGCAAGCCGGTCGGCCGGCTGACCTACACGCAGCTTCTCAACACACGCGGCGGCATCGAGGCCGACCTGACGGTGGCGCGGCTGGCCGAGGAGAAGTTCTACATCGTCACCGGCACAGGCTTCCGCACGCATGATCTGTCATGGATCAGCGATCATATCGGCGAAGGGCTCAATGCCACGCTTATCGATGTCACCGAGGATTTCGGCACACTGTCGCTGATGGGACCACGCGCACGAGATGTGCTGGCTGGCGTGACCGATGCAGACGTGTCGAACGCAAGCTTCCCGTTCGGCCATGTGCGCGAGATTGCCATCGCCGGCCACACAATTCGGGCACTGCGCGTCACCTATGTCGGCGAACTCGGCTGGGAACTGCATGTGCCGATCGCGGCCACCGGCGAAGTGTTCGACGCGTTGATGGCAGCTGGCAAGGCGCATGATATCCGCCCGGTCGGCTACCGCGCGTTGGAATCGCTGCGGCTGGAAAAAGGCTATCGCGCCTGGGGCTCCGATATCACGCCCAACGACACGCCGCAGGAAGCCGGCCTCGGCTGGGCGGTCAAGCTGCGCAAGAACACGGATTTCGTCGGACGGCAGGCGCTCGAGACGGCCAGCGGCATGGCACTTAAGAAACGCTTTGCCGGCTTCACGGTCGATGATCCGGAGATCGTGCTGCTTGGTCGCGAGACCATCCTGCGAAATGGCGAGCCGGTCGGCTATCTCACCAGTGGCGGTTATGGCTACACGGTGGGCAGGAACATCGGCTACGGCTATGTGCGCAACGCCGATGGCGTCAGCGACGATTTTCTCGCCTCGGGCGACTACGAACTGGTGGTCGCGATGGAACGAACACCGGCGAAAATCCATCTCGAGCCGATGTATGATCCGGCAGCGGAGAGAGTGAAGGCCTAATTTACGCGCAAAGCGAGACCGCGGCTGGGCACGGTGTCGGCCTCGCCCGGCATCGAAACATAAGGCCGCGTTTCCTCGACGCGGCTGACGAGGCCTTGCGTCTCGAGTTCGGCGATGCGCGCTGCAAAGCCCTGATCCCATAGCGTGTTCTTGACCGTCAGCACAATGATGCCACCCGGCCGGCAGATGCGGATCAGTTCGTTCAACCCCTCGATGCCGACATGGCCGGAGGTGAAGACGCCGGCCGAGATGATCCCGGCATAGGCGCCGTCGGCAAAGGGCAGATGACCGCCGAGAGCCAGGCAATGAAGCGCCGAGTAGACGCCCTTTCGCGCGGCTTGGGCCAGCATCCCTTCCGAGATGTCCAGTGCCTCGACCTGGGGATAGCCGGCAATGTTCAACCATTCGCCGATGAGCCCGGTGCCGGCCCCGGCGTCGAGCAGCGGGGCTGAACCGCGCGGCAGATGGCGGGCCAGCAGCGCGAGGCAGATGGTCGGATGGCGATAGCCGGCGGCCGACATGTCGGCGTCATAGGTCTGCGACCAACGGTCGTAGAGCGCCGCGACTTCTTCCGGCCGCTTGGCCGCGTAGGCCTCGGCAAGCGCGCCCTGATGTTTGCTGTCCGCCACTCTTGTCCTGTCCGCCATTCCTTGGCCCTTTTACGGATGATAGCCAAAGCACGAAAATTGTGGAACCGTCGCTGCGACAAATAACAGCGTGGGGACGCAGGCATGGTGACAGACGAAGTGCGTGCGACACTGGCCGCCATTCCCATGCTGGCCGGCTACACCGGGCCAATTGAACGGCTCGGCGGTCTCACCAATCTGGTGTTCAGGGCCGGCGACTTCTGCCTGCGCATCCCCGGCAAAGGCACCGAGGAATACATCAACCGTGCCAATGAAGCGGTAGCGGCGCGCGAGGCGGCAAAGGCAGGGGTCAGTCCGCAGGTGCTGCATGTGGACCCGGGCACCGGCGTGATGGTGACGCGCTTCATCGCCGGCGCCGAAACCATGTCGCCGGAGAAATTCAGGCTTCGGCCGGGCAGTCCGGCCCGTGCGGGCGAGGCCCTCCGCAAGCTGCACGGTTCCGGTGCAGTGTTTCCCTTCCGCTTCGAATTGTTTGCGATGATCGACGATTATCTCAAGGTGCTGTCGACCAAGGATGTCGCCCTGCCCGCCGGCTACCATGACGTGGTGCGCGAGGCCGAGACCGTGCGGTCGGCGCTCGCCGCCCATCCGCTGCCGCTCGTCGCCTGCCACTGTGACCCGCTGTGCGAGAACTTCCTCGACACCGGCGAGCGGATGTGGATCGTCGACTGGGAATATTCGGGCATGAACGACCCGCTCTGGGACCTTGGCGACCTCAGCGTGGAAGGCAAATTCGACACGGCGCAGGATGAAGAGATGATGCGCGCCTATTTCGGCGGCGAGGCCAGGCCTGCGGAGGGCGGTCGCATCGTGATCTACAAGGCGATGTGCGATCTGTTGTGGACTCTATGGGGGCTGATCCAGCTTGCCAACAACAATCCGGTCGATGATTTCCGCGCCTATGCCGATGGTCGGTTCGCGCGCTGCAAGGCACTGATGGAGACCCCCGAATTTTCAAGGCATCTGGCGGCCATACGTCAGGGCTGAGCCTGGACTAAATTAGTTCACGCCCTTCGGCACGTTTTCCGGCGGCACCGTGGTCTCGACCACTTTCTGGCGGTGGAAGATGAACAGGCCGGCGAGAACGACGATGCCCGAGCCGATCAGGATGCGCGGGCCCGGAATGTCGCCGAAGAACACCAGCCCGAAGACGACCGCCCACAGGAGCAGCGTGTAGTGCAGCGGCGCCAGTGTCGAGGCCGGAGCCAGCTTGAGCGCCCTGGTGATCATCAGATGCGCGCCGCAGGAGACAATGCCGAGCAGCAGCATGGCGCCGAAATCGAGCGCTGATGGCGTCTGCCAGGCGCCGATGGTCAGCACACCGCCGACCAACAGCGTGCCGATGGTCTGCCATGTCACCAGATTGGTGTCGCTGGTGCCGCGCAGCCGGCGATTGAGGATGATGGCGAAGGCGAAGGAGATGCTGCCCACCAGCGCGAAGCCCGATGACAGCGAGAACGCCGCCGAGGACGGTTTCAGCATGATCAGCACACCGCAGAAGCCGAGCAGGATCGCCATCCAGCGGCGCCAGCCGACCTTTTCACCAAGCAGGAGGTGCGAGAGCGCCGCGACGTAGATCGGCCCGGCCATGTAGAAACTCATCACATCCGCGAGCGGCAGATAGACGACGGCGGCATAGAAGAGCGCGGTGTCGAGCGTTGTCATGACGACGCGCAGCAGCTGCAGCTCCAGGCGCTCCAGGCGGAACAGCTTGGCCGTGCCTTGATGGGCGATCATCGGGCCTAGCACGAAGAAGGCGCCGATGGACCGGATCAGCACCACCTGACCGACGGAGAAGCTGGCGACGAGCCACTTGCCCATTGCGTCGTTCAGCGCAAACAGGAAGTCGCCAGCCAGCATCAGCAGAATGCCGGCCAAAAGCACGTTCCTGACTGTGGAATTCTGCGCCACGGGCTGCGTCATGCCGATCCCGATTCCTCCCCATGCAAGCCGCGTCGTAGACGGAAGCGGCGGCTTTGACGAGGAGAATTCGGGCAATCGGTAAGACCAGCGCCGGGAATCGGCTGTATCTAGAGCAATTCCAGGAAAAGTGTGAAACGGTTCTCTGTCCGGAATTGCGTCAAAACAAAGAGCTAGGAGTGGTTCGCCGTTTCCGCGAAACGGTGACCCGCTCTAGGGCCTGTTGAGATTCATCTGGAGTTTATCACGGCGGCGGCGAGATGGATGATGGCGTTGAAGCTCTGGTCGGTTTTGTCG
>NZ_JAMYLA010000086.1:0-15904 GCF_040317725.1 Mesorhizobium sp. M1396
ACCTCATCCAGCGGATATCTTACCTTCGCACTCTGCCGACCATCAGGCAGATCCTTGAAATGACTCAGAAAAACAACCGTTTCCGACAACGCACCGGCATCGCAAGCCACATCGTCCATCCAAAGCATCCTCCAAAGAATCAGATGCTCTCGACAGATTCAGCTCCTAAACCCCTTGTCACGCGTTAACTCACCCGATTGCCCTGGGAGATCTCCCGACAAAGGGCGACAAGTCCCTGGCAAAAGAGTATGTTGATTGCGGTGCAGGTCGCGGTTTTGCGTGGCCATTCATGCAGAACGGCAGCACCGCGAAACCGCGACCTTACCGGACCCGCTCTGGAGGAACGGTCATGGCAAGCTTTCATGTGATAGCAGGCGCCAGCGAGACGCTGGAGCATACCAAAATTCGAAAAATCGGTATTTCCGACCTTTTCGACGCGCTCAAGCGTGGCGTCGACGATTTCATGGTCAAACCGTCGCACATCGTCTTTCTCTGCCTCATCTATCCGCTCGTGGGAGTCGTGCTCGCCGTCTGGACGTCGGGCGCCAATGCATTGCCGCTGTTGTTTCCGCTGGTCTCCGGTTTTGCGCTGATTGGCCCTTTCGCGGCGATAGGTCTCTATGAAATCAGCCGCAGACGGGAAGCCAGACTCGACACCTCCTGGAGGCACGCTTTCGAGGTCAGGAATTCTCCGGCGCTGCCGGCCATCGCGGCGGTCGGGATCATGCTGTTTGCAATCTTCATCACATGGCTTTTGACCGCCCAGCTATTTTACCAGTATCTCTTCGGCCCGGCGCCGCCGGCATCGATATCCGGCTTCATCAACGAAATATTCGCCACCGGACGCGGCTGGACGCTGATCATCCTAGGGCACGCCATCGGCTTCGTCTTCGCTGCGGTCGTCTTGTGCACAACGGTCGTCGCTTTCCCATTGTTGCTCGACCGCGACGTCGGCGCCTACGAAGCCATCCACACCTCGGTGCGCGCGGTGCTGGCGAACCCGATCACCATGGCTGTCTGGGGGCTGATTGTCGCCGTCGCCCTGATCATCGGCTCGCTGCCGGTGTTCGCCGGGCTGGCCGTCGTGTTGCCGATCCTCGGGCACGCCACCTGGCATGTCTACCGCAAGGTGGTGGAGCCGCCCGCCAGATCGACGAGTTGAGGAAGTTCCGCCTCACCGCACCGGCGAGGGTGCCGTTGCGGGTTTGATCGAAGCCGTCAGTAAGCCGGATGGCTGAAGCGGGCCTGGTATGCGCCCATGGTCAGGTTGCGGAAATCCTTGCCGCTGACATGCACCAGCGTTTTATGGTCGCCGCCTTCGAAGTAGACGTCGTTGGCGTCGCCAAGGCTTTCATCGACGATCACCGGCACATTGTAGGCCGCACCGATGGGCGGGATGGCGCCAGTGTCGCAATCGCCGAAGAGCGAAATCATCTCGTCTTCGGAGGCGAGTCCGAGACGCTTGTCCATGACGTCTTGCAATGTGCCGAGCTCGATCCTGTGGGTGCTCGGAACCACGGCCACTGCATAGCCAAGTTCGTGGTGAACGACCACGGATTTCGCCATGATGCTGCCGGGCACATGCGCGGCTATTGCCGCCTGCCGGCTTGTCGAAGTGCGATGATGAGCGACGGTGTCGTAGGAAATTCCCTTGCTGTCGATGAAGTCCTTCAGTCTGTTTGCGATCGTCATCTTGGCCTCCCTTGCCGGAGTTCGCCGGATCATGCTCTGATAAAAATGGACCAGCTGCCGATTGTTTCAAGGCGCCGGCACCGAACTGGACGCACGCCGCATGCGTGGGTCCAGACCGGAAATGCCCGGGCAAATCCGGTTTGCGTGTCAGGGCCCGGACCCGAAGAACGTCAGCCGGGTGAAAAGCGTATAATCCGCTTCGAGGACCATCATCGTCACGAACACCAGCACCAGTATCGGCGGCAGGATGATCGCATAGGCCAGCGCCAGCCGTTCCCAGGCCATGTGCATGAAGACGGCGACGATCAGCCCTGCCTTGAGGATCATGAAGATCAGGATCAGCGACCATCTGAGATAGCCATGGAGGCCGAAATAATCGACCAGGTAGGAGCACGTGCTGAGGATGAACAGCCATGCCCAGACCACCAGATAGAGCTTGATCGGATGTTCCTGATGCGCGTCGGCATGGGCGACGGCCGCCGGCGCTTCATGCGCAGCGTGAAGTGCGTGTTGCCCGAGGCCGTTTGCGGTTGCTTCAGCCATTTTTTCCTCTCACCAAAGATAGAAGAATGCGAAGATGAACACCCAGACCAGATCGACGAAGTGCCAGTACAGCCCCATGATCTCGACATTCTCGTAGCGCCCCGTGCGGCTGGTGAAGAAGCCGCGTCGCCCGGTGTCGAAATCTCCGCGCCAGACCTTGCGCGCAACGATGATCAGGAAGATCACCCCGATCGTCACATGGGTGCCGTGGAAACCGGTGATCATGAAGAAAGACGAACCGAATTGTGCTGCGCCCCAGGGGTTGCCCCAGGGCCGCACCCCTTCCGTGATCAGCTTGGTCCATTCGAAGGCTTGCATGCCGACAAAGGTCGCGCCGAGCGCCGCGGTCAGAAGCATGAGGATTGCCGTCTTGCGGCGGTCGCGGCGATAGCCGAAATTGACCGCCATGGCCATCGTTCCGCTGCTCGAGATCAGCACGAAGGTCATGATGGCAATAAGGATCAGCGGGATATCCGAGCCGCCGATGCGAAGCGCGAAGACCTCGCTCGGATTGGGCCATGGCACGCGTGTCGAAATGCGCGCGGTCATGTAGGAGAGCAGGAAGCAGCCGAAGATAAAGGTGTCGCTGAGCAGGAATATCCACATCATGGCCTTGCCCCAGGACACGTTCTTGAACGCCCGCTGATCCGAGGACCAGTCGGCGGCAATGCCTTGCCAGCCCGCGGGCCTTGGCTCCGTCTGGCTGATATGCGTGACTGTCTCTGCCATCCGCTTGATCCCCTTAGGTCAGCAATTGTCGGCAAATGTCGATGAACGTCGCGGCCCAACCCGCCAGCAGGGCGAAGATGGCGAGCCAGACGAAGAGCAGGAAATGCCAGTACATGGCGCACAGTTCGACGCCGAGGCGAAGCCGCTCCGGCCGCGCTCCATTCCAGGCGCTGGCGGTCGTTCTGCCGAGGCCCACCAGCCCGCCCAATATGTGCAGGCCATGCATGCCGGTGATCAGGTAGAAGAAGCTGTTGGCCGGATTGGAGGTCAGAAAATAGCCGTCGGCGGTCAGCTGCCGCCATGCCATGAGCTGTCCGATCAGGAAGGCGAGCGCCGTGAGCCCGGCCGTGGCGAGGCCGAGCCTGACCATGTCGATCTGGCCCCTGCGCGCGGCGACGACGGCGCATTGCAGGGCTATGCTGCTCAGGACCAGCACGCCGGTATTGAGCCAGAGCAGCCGCGGCAGCGGCAGCGGCTGCCAGTCCGACACCGCCATCCGCATGAAATAAGCGCTGGTGAAGAGCGCGAACAGGCAGCCGACGACAGCGAGGAAGACACCGAGGCCGATCTTGGCGGTGGGCAGCGCCGACCGGTCGAGGCCGATAAAATCACCGGCCAGACCTTGTTCGAGCCATGGCTTGGTCATCAGCCTCTGGTGCGAAAGCCACCATCCGGCAAAGCCGGCGATGACGAACAGGAAGACGAGGATGACGCTCATGCCGGCTCCCTCGAGGGGCCGAAGGAGCCCGGTATGTTCTGCGGGATGAAATCCTCCTTGGCGCCCGGTACGCTGTAATCATAGGCCCAGCGATAGACGATCGGCAGGTCCTTGCCGAAATTGCCGTGGGCCGGCGGTGTTTGCGGCGTCTGCCATTCGAGGGTCGTGGCCCGCCACGGATTGCCGCCGGCTTCGCGGCCATGGCGGATGCTCCAGATCAGATTGAACAGGAACACCAACTGGGCAAAGCCGACGATGAACGCCATGACGCTGATGAACGAGTTCAGGTGGTGGGCTGACTCCGTCATGACAGTCATGTCGGTCAGTTCAGCATAGCGCCGCGGCACGCCCATCAGGCCGAGGTAGTGCATGGGGAAGAAAATCAGGTAGGCGCCGAGGAAGGTGACCCAGAAATGGAACCGGCCCAGCATTTCGTTGAGCATCCGGCCGGTGACCTTCGGGTACCAATGATAGATCGCGCCAAAAACCACGAGGATCGGGGCGACGCCCATGACCATATGGAAGTGGGCGACGACGAACATCGTGTCGGACAGCGGAACATCGACGACCACATTGCCCAGAAACAACCCGGTCAGCCCACCGTTGACAAAGGTGACGATGAAGGCCAGGGCAAAGAGCATGGGTATGGTGAGATGGATGTCGCCACGCCACAGGGTCAGCACCCAATTGTAGACCTTGATGGCGGTCGGAATGGCGATGATCAGCGTCGTGGTGGCGAAGAAGAAGCCGAAATAGGGGTGCATGCCGCTGACATACATGTGGTGCGCCCAGACCACGAAGCTCAGCGCGCCAATGCCGACGATGGCCCAAACCATCATCCGATAACCGAAGATGTTCTTGCGTGCATGGGTGCTGATCAGGTCGGAGACGATGCCGAAGGCCGGCAACGCCACGATGTAGACCTCGGGATGGCCGAAGAACCAGAACAGGTGCTGGAACAGGATCGGGCTGCCGCCATTGTGCTGCAGTTGCTCGCCCAGCTCGGAGATCGCCGGCATGAAGAAGCTGGTGCCGAGGACGCGGTCGAGCAGCATCATCACGCAGGCGACGAACAGCGCCGGAAAGGCGAGCAACGCCATGACGGTCGCCGTGAAGATGCCCCAGACGGTCAGCGGCAGGCGCATCATCGTCATGCCGCGCGTGCGGCCCTGCAGCACCGTCACCACATAGTTCAGGCCGCCCATCGTGAAACCGATGATGAACAGGATCAGCGAGGAGAGCATCAGGATGATGCCCCAGTCCTGGCCGCCCGGCGTGCCGCTCATGATGGCTTGTGGCGGGTAGAGCGTCCAGCCGGCGCCCGTCGGTCCGCCGGGTGCAAAGAAGCTCGACACCAGGACCAGCACGGCGAGCAGGTAGATCCAGTAGCTCAGCATGTTGACATAGGGAAAGACCATGTCGCGCGCGCCGACCATCAATGGGATCAGATAGTTGCCGAAGCCGCCGAGGAAGAGGGCGGTGAGCAGGTAGATCACCATGATCATGCCGTGCATGGTGATGAACTGGTAGTAGGCTTCAGGGGTGATGAAGTCGAACGTGCCGGGGAAGCCGAGTTGCAGCCGCATCAGCCAGGATAGCACCAGGGCGACCAGGCCGATTCCGGTTGCCGTCGCCGAATACTGGATGGCGATGACCTTGGCGTCCTGCGAGAAGACGTATTTCGTCCACCAGCTGTGCGGATGGTAGAGTTCCATTTCCGCGACTTCGGCCGGGGGGATGCCATCCGCGGGCGTGATGTCGACCATAGGAAGACCTCCGTGTCCTTTTCAGCGAGACTCGACCGTTTCGAGCTTTGCCGCAATTTTCAAACCTGGCGCTATCGTCTTGTCCGGCGCCATCGTTTTCCCCGGTGCCACCGTCTTCCCCGGCGCGTTGTCTGCCGCGCCCGTTTGCTGGGGTACCGACAATTGCGCGAAAGTCTGCTGCTGGCCGAGCCAGGCCACATAGTCTTGCTGCGTGTCGACCATGACCACACCATGCATCAAAGGATGCCCTTGGCCGCAAAGTTCGGCGCACAGGACCTGAAAGGTTCCGGTCTTGGTCGGGGTGAACCAGAAATAGGTGACCGAGCCCGGGATCATGTCCATCTTGGCGCGGAATTCCGGCACATAGAAATCATGCAGCACATCGATCGAGCGGAGCAGCATCTTGACCGGTTTGCCGACCGGCAGATGCAGATCAGCCGCTTCGACCACGACATCGTCCTGACCATTGGGATCGCTGGCGATCACGCCCAACGGATTGTCGGCGGTGACCTCGCGGGTGTCGGATGTGCCAAGCTTGCCGTCCTTGCCGGGCAGACGGAAACTCCATTGCCACTGCTGGCCGACGACTTCGACCTCTGTTGCGTCGCTCGGGACGTTGACGAAGCGGCTCCAGACGAACAGGCCGGGAACCAGCAACGCCGTGACCCCGACCGCGGTGACGATCGTCAGCCACGATTCGAGCCGCTTGTTCTCCGGCTCGTAGGCAGCCCGGTTCCCTTCCCGATGACGGAAGCGGAAGACGCAATAGGCCATGAATAAAACCACGGCGGCGAAGACGACGCCGGTAATCCAGAAGGTGATGATGATGGTGTTGTCGATATAGCCCCAGTTCGAGGCAATCGGCGTCCACCACCAAGGACTCAGCAGGTGAAACATCACCGAGCCCACAACGACCAAAACGAGTACAAGCGCTACGGCCATGTCCCGTCCCTCCCGGCATTCTGGAGGACGCGAAGCTGGTCCCGGCGAATGCCAAGGTCATCATAGCTCTTTTTTCGGTTGAAATTCCAGAGCCGACTATCTTGACGGGAAAAATGTCGCCAACATCAACTCCTGAAGATGCTCGCTGTCGAGGAAGGAGTATCTGGAGTGCAACCGCGCGCAGGCGGGCGTTCGCAGTTTGGATTAATTGGCTCCCCGGGCCGGATTCGAACCAGCGACCAACCGGTTAACAGCCGGTTGCTCTACCACTGAGCTACCGGGGAACGGGCTCTTATGCGAGTTGCGCAGCGTATAGCTGCCCTTTTCGGCTTTGCAAAGAAGCAATTCGAATTTTTTCGAGGCTTTTTCGCACAGGCGTTTCTCGCAATCGTCGAGGGATGCCCTCATATTAGCCGTCTTGGCAGGGTATGGAACCGAAAGCGCGGCCGCGGCTTTGGTTCAAGGGTGCTCCAGGACGATCAGAACGGGTCAATTTTTCGAGACGATGACAGCACAAGACAACCAGATGCCGGCGCGCAAAATCTCAGTTTTCGGGCGTGAGTTCAAAATGCCGCGCTCGCGCGGGCTCAGAATCACCATCGGTCTCGTGCTGACCATTGGCGGCATCCTCGGGTTCCTGCCGATCCTCGGCTTCTGGATGGTTCCGCTCGGATTGCTGGTGCTTTCTTATGAATTCGCCATGGTGCGCCGCCACCGGCGCCGCTTTGTCGTCTGGTGGGAACGGCGACGCCGGCCGGATTGACGGCCAGGCACGCCTCAACGGACGGCGTGCTCTTCCAGTGCCTCGCGGATCTGCTTGAGAATCGCCGCGGCCGAGGCAAGCCTTGCCCTGTCGTGCGGTGACAGGTTGCCCGCGCCTTCGATGGACAGGCGGTCGATGGCGTAGCGCAAAAGCTCTCCGCACGGCGGACAGGCTGGGCGGCGCGTTCTTGTCGTTTTTTTTCACCATTGCCTGGCGCATGGCTTCGCCTCCTGCCGTGATCGACACATGGACCGTCGAAGGGTTTCTTCCCGCCGTGGGTCATGCTTAAGAATCCGCTAATGTGGCGGCGAGGCTTGGGCCTGACGATTTGACAGGGGCTGCCCGGATTGGCGCGGAGGAAACCGTTCGGAATGCACGGTGGCCGCTTGACGGCATTTTCGCCGCAACCTATTGGAACCGGGTGGAACGCCGGGAGCAATGAGGCCTCGTGGCGGAGTGGTTACGCAGAGGACTGCAAATCCTTGCACCCCGGTTCGATTCCGGGCGAGGCCTCCAATGCCCGGGCCCCCGCGCAGCAGCGCAGGGGCCTGAAGTTCCTGACATAATGAACCGCGGTTCTGGCGCGGCAAGCGGATTGGTTGGGACATGAGCGCTGATTTCTCCGAACTTCGCGTCAAGATGGTCGATGGCCAGGTTCGCACCACCGATGTGACCAGCGCGCCACTGCTCGACGCCATGCTTGTCGTGCCAAGAGAGGTCTTTGTCGGCGCCGCTCAGCGCGATCTCGCCTATATCGACGAGGACATCCGCATTGCGGCCGGCGCCGACGGCGCGCGCTACCTGATGGAAGCCTCGCCGCTGGCCAAGCTCATCCAGCTGGCCGAGATCAACCCGACCGACTCGGCGCTCGATGTCGGCTGCGGCACGGGCTACGCTTCGGCCATCCTGTCGCGGCTGGCCAGGGCCGTGGTGGCGCTCGAAAGCGATTCGGCACTGGCGGAAACGGCCAGATCGACGCTTTCATCGCTTGGCTGCGGCAATGTGACCGTTGTCCAGGGGGCTCTGCCGCAAGGGCATGCCGCCCAGGCGCCCTATGATGTCATCTTCGTTGGCGGCAGTGTCGCGGAAGTCCCGGCGCCGCTGCTTGACCAGCTTGCCGAAGGCGGCCGGCTTGTCGCCGTCGAAGGGCAGGGCAATTCCGGCGTGGCCCGACTTTTTTTTAAGGCCGGGGGGGTTGTAACCGGAAGACGCGCGTTTAATGCGGCAATTAAGCCACTACCGGGATTTGAACGCATTCATGCCTTCGAGTTCTGAATGATTTTGCCTTGCGGCAGAGGCTTTGTCATGGTCGCTTGCATTTGAACAATCGTTGCTGATCCGCAAACTGGGGGCACTTTGGGGCTGAGCAGCAGGGAACATCGAACACGCGGCGCCGGCTGATCAGAATGAAAAGCCGGTGCGGCGCAGTTCCCATGGAAAAACGAATGAGGGTTTAACCGTGCCGTCTGTACGCAAGTCACTTTTCACCGCCGTCCTCGTTTCGGCGACCATGCTGTCCCCACTGGCCGCTTCGGCCGAAACCATCTCCGGCGCGCTTGCAAAGGCCTATCAGTACAATTCTTCGCTGAATTCGGCTCGCGCCGGCGTCCGTGTCACCGATGAGGGCGTCGCCATCGCCAAGTCGGGCTGGCGTCCGACCATCAACGGCTCCGCGGAAATCGACTATTCCAGCAGCCATCTTAACGGTACGGATCGGAGTATACGGCTAACCACCGGAAATTTTGGCGTCCAGATCAATCAGACGCTGTTCGACGGCTTTCAGACCAGGAACAATGTCGCTGCAGCCGAATCACAGGTTCGCGCATCGGTCGAAAGCCTGCGCAACACCGAAGAGAACACCCTGTTCAGCGCGGCGCAGGCGTATATGAACGTGATTCGCGACCGGCAGGTCGCAGTGCTGACCGAGCAGAACCTGCAATTCCTGACCGAAACGGCGCGCGCGGCGCGTTCGCGCTTCGAGGTTGGCGAAGGCACGCGCACCGATGTGGCACAGGCTGATGCTTCGCGGGCCGCCGCCGTGGCATCGCTGAGTGCCGCCCGGGCGCAGGCACTGGCGAGTGCCGCGAGCTATCGCCAGATCGTCGGCGACGAACCAGGCAAGCTCAAAGGCGCTTCGCCGGTGGCAAAGCTGTTGCCGTCGAGCCTGGCCGCCGCCATCGGGGTGGCCTCGAACGAGCACCCGGCCATCCTAGCCACCCAGCATCTGGTCGACGCAGCCGCGTTTTCAGTTAAGTCGGCCGAAGGCGCGCTGCTGCCGCAGCTTTCGGCCTCCGCCGGCGTTTCGAGCGCCTATCGCAACACTGTGCCGGGTGCCTTCGCGACGCAGGACGGAACGACCAATTCGGCGAGTGTCGGGGCAACGCTGACCATCCCGATCTATTCTGGTGGCCGCACCTCGGCCATCGTGCGCCAGGACAAGGAATCGCTCAGCCAGGCTCGCATCGAGGTCGACGTCAGCCGCGACCAGGTGCGACAGGCCGTCACCGCCGCATGGACCGAGTACACCGCCGCGCAGCAGCAGCTGACGGCGAACAGGCAAGTCATCGAGGCCGCGAAGCTGGCGTTAAATGGCGTCATCGAAGAACGCAATGTCGGCCAGCGCACCACGCTCGATGTCCTCAACGCACAGGCTACGGTCATCACCGCCGAGATCAACCAGGCGAGTTATGAGCATGACGTGGTGGTGGCGAGCTACGCCATCCTGCAGGCGACCGGCCGCCTGTCCGTCGACCGCCTTGGCTTGCAGGTGACGAAATACAAGCCTGAAGAGCACTACAATGCAGTCAAGGACAAATGGATCGGCCTGCGCACGCCGGACGGGCGCTGAGGGCGTTCGGTCCGGGCTTTGCCGTCTCGCCGTTTGAGCTGGATTTTTTGCTCCGCTGCTCTTGGCTTTGAAGATCGCGCTAATCTGTTGAAATCCCACAAGTCCCCAGATTGGGGATTCTCGTGCGGCGATCCGTCGGCTACGCTGTCGCCATGATTCGATCCGGTTTTGCCGGAGCGGAAATCCACAGGGTCACAAAAGGCGGCGGATGTGACGATGGCAACGGCAAGCAGCGCACAGCGCGAACCTTCCATGGAAGAGATACTGGCTTCCATCAGGCGAATAATTGAGGACAGCGACGGCGGCCGCAAGCAGCCGGGCGACGCCGATGAGTTGCGCCAGGATCTGGAGCCGGCGTCGAGCGCCGATGCTGCTGCCCCCGACGTCGCGGCATTCCGTGCCGACCTCCATGCCGCTCCCGAGGTCAGGCAGCCGGTGACGCTGGCGGAAGTCCAGGCGCAGCTGCCGGCGGCCGAGCCGGTGAGTGCGCGTATGGAAACGCCGGTGCGCGCCGATCCCACCCCCACAAAGCCATCGATGACACTTGCCGAGGTCAGCGCCCGGGTTGCCGCCGAGCCGGCCGCGGTCGACGCGCCGGCACCGCGTCCCGTCACTGCCCCCGACGCTCCCGTTGCCGATTGGCGGCGCGAGATCGCCACAGTTGGTGAGCAGGCCAAAATGGTGTCGGACAAGGCCGAGGCACGCAAGCCGGTTACCCAGCCGCCGGTCGACGATTCAAGGCACGAACCGAGCGCGAAAGCAGCCTCCGAGCCGCCTCGTCCGGACGCGGTACGGCCGGTGCCAGTTAGTGACGCGCCGCGTCCGGCGATCGTTTCCGAGCATACGGGCCGGCAGGTTGCCGCCGCCTTTGGCGAGCTTTCCGATGCGTTCGCCAGCCGCGGCAAGAAGACATTCGACGAGATGGCCGAAGAGATGCTGCGCCCGATGCTGCAGGATTGGCTCGACAACAATCTGCCGACGCTGGTCGAAAGGCTGGTGCGCGAGGAGATCGAGCGCGTGGCGCGCGGCGCGCAGTAGTATCCGTATCGATTGCCAAAAAGAGACGGCGCCTCCGTGGCGCCGTCTCTTTTGGGCGAAGGTCAGTTTGTATTCGTGGCGAGGCAGACAGGTTTTCGCCGGAATCCCTGACGACAATGGGCCGTGTACGACATCTTCTACGTTCACCGCTCGGACCACGGCAATGACTGTCCGGCATACGGAAAGCCTTATTGGGCGCCAAGGGCGAAGTCCTGCGCCGAATGGGGGCATGGCTTCCGTTGAAATGACCATGGCCACGCCTATCTGCCTGTGATGGCCCGCGACAGCCCTTGCGGTTGACTTGGCCAAGACCTTCCGATTTACACCGGACCAGCAAAACTCCCGACAGCGCGGACCATTTTCCCATGCTTGAAAAGACCTACGACGCCAAAACCGTCGAGCCGAAGATCGCCAAAGTCTGGGAAGAGGCCGATGCGTTTCGCGCCGGTGCCGGGGCCGAGGAGGGGGCCGAGGCCTTCACCATCGTCATCCCGCCGCCGAACGTGACCGGCTCGCTGCATATGGGGCACGCGCTCAACAACACTCTGCAGGACATATTGGTGCGCTTCGAGCGGATGCGCGGCAAGAACGTGCTGTGGCAGCCGGGCATGGACCATGCCGGCATCGCCACGCAGATGGTGGTCGAGCGGCAGTTGATGGAAAAGCAGATCCATCGCCGCGACCTGACGCGCGAACAGTTCATCGAGAAAGTGTGGGAGTGGAAGGGCGAATCCGGCGGCGCGATCTTCAACCAGCTGAAGCGGCTCGGCGCTTCCGCCGACTGGTCACGCGAACGCTTCACCATGGACGAAGGCCTGTCCAAGGCGGTGCTCGAAGTGTTCGTCACGCTTTACAAGGAAGGGCTGATCTACAAGGACAAGCGCCTTGTGAACTGGGACCCCAAGCTGCTGACCGCGATCTCCGATCTCGAGGTCGAGCAGCAGGAGGTCAACGGCAATCTCTGGCACTTCCGCTATCCGATCGAGGGCCAGGTCTTCGACCCGGAAAACCTGAAAACCTTCATCACCGTGGCAACGACGCGCCCCGAGACGATGCTGGGCGACACGGCCGTTGCCGTGCATCCCGACGACGAGCGTTTCCGGCACCTGGTCGGCGGGAACATCGTTCTGCCGATCGTCGGCCGCAAAATTCCCGTGGTGGCGGATGAGTATTCCGATCCTGAGAAGGGCTCCGGTGCGGTCAAGATCACGCCGGCGCACGACTTCAACGACTTCGAGGTCGGCAAGCGCCACAAGCTGCCGGCGATCAACATCCTGACCACGGCGGCGGCGGTAAGCCTCAAGGACAATGAGGATTTTCTTGCCGGTCTCGAGGTGACGCCGGAGCGCCAGACGGTCTGGGACGAGCTCGACGGCCTCGACCGCTTCGTCGCGCGCAAGAAGATCGTCGAGCTGATGGAAGAAGGCGGCTTCCTCGAAAAGGTCGAGCCGCATCGCCACGCCGTGCCGCATGGCGACCGCGGCGGCGTGCCGATCGAGCCGTTCCTGACCGAGCAGTGGTATGCCAACGCGGCGGAGCTGGCCAAACCGGCGATCGCCTCGGTGCGCGAGGGCCGCACCAACTTCGTGCCGAAGAACTGGGAGAAGACCTATTTCGACTGGATGGAGAACATCCAGCCCTGGTGCATCTCGCGCCAGCTCTGGTGGGGTCACCAGATCCCGGCCTGGTACGGGCCGGACGGGCGTGTCTTCGTCGAGAAGACCGAGGAAGAGGCGCTGGGCGCGGCGATCGAGTATTATCTGGCGCTGGAAGGGCCGTGGAAGGCCTGGGTCGAGGACAAGCTCGAGAATTTCCAGCCGGGCGAGATCCTGACCCGCGACGAGGACGTGCTCGACACCTGGTTCTCGTCGGCGCTGTGGCCGTTCTCGACGCTCGGCTGGCCGGACGAGACGCCCGAGCTGAAGACCTATTACCAGACCGACGTGCTGGTGACCGGCTTCGACATCATCTTCTTCTGGGTCGCCCGCATGATGATGATGGGCCTGCACTTCATGGACGAGGAGCCGTTCCACACGGTCTATGTCCATGCGCTGGTGCGCGACAAGAACGGGCAGAAGATGTCGAAGTCGAAAGGCAACGTCATCGACCCGCTCGATCTCATCGACGAATACGGCGCCGATGCGCTGCGTTTCACCCTGACGGTGATGGCAGCGCAAGGCCGCGACGTGAAGCTCGACCCGGCGCGCATCGCCGGCTATCGAAATTTCGGCACCAAGCTTTGGAACGCGACGCGTTTTGCCGAGATGAACGAGGTCGCGCGCAACGACGATTTCTGGCTGAACGACGCCAAGCTGGCGGTCAACCGCTGGATCCTGACCGAACTGACGCGGGCGGCGCGAGACATTACGGACGGCATCACCTCATACCGCTTCAACGAAGCGGCCGGTGCTGCCTACCGCTTCGTCTGGAACCTGTTCTGCGACTGGTATCTGGAACTGCTGAAGCCGGTGTTCATGGGCGCCGACGAGGCGGCCAAGGCCGAAAGCCGCGCCTGCGTCGCCTTCGTGCTGGATGAAATCTACAAGCTGCTGCATCCGATGATGCCGTTCATGACCGAGGAACTGTGGGCGCAGACCGCGGGCGAAGGCAAGGAACGGCCTTCGCTGCTGTGCCATGCCGCATGGCCATCGCCGGACTTCGAGGACGCGGATGCCGCCGCCGACATCAACTGGCTGGTCGATCTCGTCTCCGGCATCCGCTCCGTGCGCTCGGAGATGAACGTGCCGCCGGCAGCCATTGCACCGCTGGTCGTGGTCGGCGCCAACGATGCGACGCGCGAGCGGCTGGTTCGCGAGGACTCGGCGATCAAGCGGCTGGCGCGGGTTGGCGACATCTCGCTCGCCGATGTCGCGCCAAAGGGTTCGGCGCAGATCGTGCTCAACGAGGCGACGATCTGCCTGCCGCTCGGCAGCCTGATCGATCTCGCCGCCGAGGCGGCACGACTGCGGAAGGAACTGGCCAAGGTTACCGAGGAAATCGCGCGCCTGCACAAGAAGCTCTCGAACGAAAGATTCGTCGCGAGCGCGCCAGCCGAGATCGTCGACGCCGAGCGTGAAAAGCTCGCCGAATATCGCGACGCGCAGGAGAAGCTTTCGGTCGCGTTGACCAGGGTTCGCGACGCCGGTTGAGGGTAGAGTCGCGAGGCTTTAGCGCCCTCTAAAATGGCAGAATTTTGCCTCGAAAACAGGCATTCCGTTGCGTTAATGTTGACGTAAACGGAAGATTTAGCCCCATTGTTGCCATAATGTAACAATGGGGCCGGATACCCTGCAAAATGCCCTCTTCTTGGGCCGTTTTGGAGACGTTTCGCCGATTTTGTTTGTTCGTTTGCACTCAAATGCCGGGTTTTCGGTCTTGCGGGAGCGTCGGAACTTTGCCGAAAACGCACTCTGATCAACTGTACGTGTACGCTTCTTGAATTCGTTGTTGCACCGTTAACCTGAATTGGTTCTAGCTTGATGCACTCGAATTCGGGGAGGACATTCATGACTATTCTGCGACTGAAGGCACTGCTGGGGGCGGGGTGCTTTTCGCTGGCTTTGATCGGGACAGCGATGAATTCGGCGCACGCTGGCGGCCTGGAGCGCGGCGGTTACGACATCGATCTTTTGTTTGACCCCGCGCCGTTCGCTACGGAAGCGGAAGCGACCTACGTGATGCCGGATCGCAAGCTCAAGAATGCACGCGGTCCTGGGGAGACCGACCTCGGTTTCGGGACCACGGCCGATGGGGCCGAGAACTATTGGGTCCCGCGCATCGGCGCGAAGGCCCAAATCGTCCAGGGCGTCGACTGTATGGTTGATTACTCGCAGCCTTGGGGCGCTCATGTTGCGCACGGCATCTGGAACGGTGCGTTTTCCAACATGGAAACGGACATCAAGAGCGACAACTACGCGGGCACCTGCTCGTACAAGATGGATGCGGGCAAGGGTCAACTTCGCTTCATCGGCGGCGTCTTTTACCAGAAGGTCTACGGCTTCAAGGAAAGCCTGGTCTCGCCCTTTGTGCCCGACTTCGGGGGCACGGGTCGCGTCGACTTGACGAGCAACGGCTGGGGCTGGCGTGCCGGCCTTGCTTACGAAATCCCGGACATCGCATTGCGGGCGAGCCTCGTCTACAATTCGAAGGTCAAGCTCGACAACATCTCGGGCACGCTCGATCTGACGAATGTCGGCGGCACCGTCATCCCGATCTACGGCTCGACGCAGTACATGCCGGATGTGGTGGAGCTGAAATTGCAGTCGGGCATCGCGCCCGGATGGCTCGCCTTTGGCTCGATCAAGTGGGTCAATTGGAGCGTTTTGCAAAGCGTTCCGATTTGTGCGGTGGGTACTCCTGGTGCGCTATGCGTCACGGGCGACAAAGCTCATTCAGCCCAGTTGACCTCTCTCGACCTGATGTATCGTGACGGCTGGACGGTTACAGGCGGCATTGGCCACAAGTTCAACGATCAATGGGCGGCCGCCGGCCAGCTTTCTTGGGATCGTGGCACTTCGCACGGCTATGGCTCTCAGTCAGATACGTGGACGTTGGGTGGTGGCGTGGCCTACACCCCGAAGCCCAATATCGAAGTTCGTCTGGCAGGTGCGATCGGAGTGCTGACCAGCGGCCATTCCGGTATGTTGGCCGGAGACAATGGTTATGTTGCTGGCGATGACGCTAGCTATGACTTCGGCAACGATCTGGTCACGGCAATTTCTGGCGGCATCAAGGTCAAGTTCTAACCTACTGGAACTCAACAGAAAAGGCCGGGCATTGCCCTAATGCAGTTCACTTAAGTTGGGCTGGATGAGGATCTGGTAAGACCTATCGAGCAGGATGGAGATTCGTTTCCATCCTGTTCG
>NZ_JAMYLA010000087.1:0-15852 GCF_040317725.1 Mesorhizobium sp. M1396
GAACACAATTCGCCGTCGTCTTCGGCGAAAGGTTCGTCAGCCAATGACGACAACCGGCCTCACGCACAAGATTCCTGACAGTCCCCCTTGCCGTTTTGTCCCGCCGGGCGCTCGTCAACAGTCTCCGATTGATCTCTTCCCAGGTTTCCGCCCGGATCGCGCCGATCGCCTTGTGCAAGACCGACTTCTTCGGGCTCCATCCCCACGGTAGCCGGGCAAAGGCTCGGAACGATGCGGAATCTTCCAGATCAAACGCCAACTCCTGATAACTCAACTGGCGGTATTGCTTAAGCAGCGCGCAGCGACGCATTGCCTCCGTCGGCAGGCCCGCGCGACCGGTTTCCCTGATCCCATGCCGGCGCAGGTCCCGCATCACCAGCCCGAGCAGGTCGCGATGTTCGTCCAGCCACTGCGATATGGCTTTCAGCTCACGGCCGATCTCGTGTTCGGCGAAAAGATCGAATACACTGGATTGGACGGTGCGTTCTTGGCGCATTGTCGGCTCCGGCGGTTGCGGGTTTCCCTTTAGAATCAGTGGTATGATCTAAAGTGTACCTGAAACCGTCGGGCCTTTCCTGCGGAAATTTAGTGATTCCTCCAGTAATTTCAGCAGCTTACCGTTTATGGACGGGCACTAGTCTAGTAAGCCTGCGGGGCAGAGCCGATTTGCATCGGGACAATCGACAGCAGCTGATCGAAGGCCGACCTCTTCGAAACTTTCATCCCCCGGCTGACGTGCTGAGACCATTCAGCAAAGGGGCGCCGCGGCCGATCTTCAGAGAACAACGCGGCGCTCGGCTAGTGGCAGTTAGGCATTCTTTCGTTACTTAGCCTCCGATCGATTTGCCAGGCTCCCTTTTCCTCCGTCCGGTTCGACCGCATTTTTTTTCGTCGGTAGACTGGTAATCGTGATTGATGCGGCGCGCATCCGTAGGCCTCGCGGTACGCTTTCGAGAAGTGCGATGCAGAGACAAAGCCGCAAGCCATCGCAATTTCAACAACCGGCAGACGCGAGCTGATGAGGAGCAGGTGGGCACGTTCCAGACGAAGATCCAAATAATAGCGGCTCGGAGAACATCCCAGTTCCCGCCTAAACAGCCGCTCGATTTGACGGCGGGATAGACCGGCTGAGCCCACAAGGTCGTCCAATAGCAATGGCTCCGTGAGGTTTTGCTCCATCTCCTCGATTATCTTGATGACCGCCTGATGGTTTAGTTGCACCCGAGAATGAAGAGGTAGACGTTGGCGATCACCCGCTGAACGGGTCCTACACGCGATAGCTTTTTCGCAGATACGATTGACGACTATCGTCCCATGATGGCGGTCAATCAAATCCAGAAACATGTCGAAGGGGGCGCCCCCCCCGGCGCAAGTGTACAGGTCCCCGTCCCGCTCGAAGGCGGTTTGCGTGGCTACTACACCTGGGAACCGCTCAGAGAATATTGGAAATTGCTCCCAGTGAACCGCACAACGCCGCCCTTCTGCAAGCCCCGCCCGAGCAAGCACAGTCGTACCGTTACTTATCCCAACGAGGCTGCGACGGCGGTTGCGACACTCTCGTAGCCACGCATCAAGCTGTTTGTGCGGACTAGGAGCATTGCGACCGCCAACGACCACGACAGCCGGTGCTGAGATCGATCGACGAATTCTTTCACGTTCGAAGGACAACGAAGAATCGGCGCAGACCAACAACCCGCAACTCGAGGCCGCAGGTTGCCCGTCGTCCGAAATGACCTGCCAGCTATATACGTCCCGCCCCAACACCTCGTTGGCGAGCCTCAGCGCTTCTACTGCCGACGAGAAGGCCTGGAGCGAAAAGGCCGGCAGGAGGTAAAAGCAAAAATTTCGGCATGTGGACTGTGAGTCTAGCATCCCGGGGTTCCCTTTCTCCTACCCTGATCTCTCGTGCTTCCAGCGGCCATGCCAAAAACTGTGCGACCGACTTCCTTCGTTGGATGACCAGCGCAGCTACGCAACAAGAAGTGCTCTGCGCCTATCGGACGGCATTCTAGCGAAGCTTGCTAGCTGCGTCGGAAGGCTCGATCGCCCCGGTTCAGACCGAGGTAGGTCCGCTCTTGGGCGCTTTTGGCGCCGGCCCACCGCGGTCTAGGGCCGATGATTCTCCCGCTAAGCTCGCGTCGCCACCCGGTGAACCGCTCGATAGTGCGGGCCAGGCTGCGCCTGTCGGGTAGACTTTCAGGGCGGCCTGACACCGCAGGCCCGGCTACCATCCGCATCAGATGTTAAGCCCGTCTCGCGTGAGCTCATCCATAACGAAGCGGACTGCACTTTCAGCGATGCCAACGATTTCTTCGACTTCAGCCTCGGTTGTCACCAAGGGAGGAGCGAAGCCCAGAATGTCACCATGCGGCATGGCGCGAGCGATAAGACCGCGTTCACGCGCTGCCTTGGAAATGCGTGCACCAACCTTGAGCGTGCGATCAAAACGCCTTTTTTTGTCGCGATCGGTCACGAACTCGATTGCGCCCATGAGGCCAACGCCGCGCACTTCGCCGACAATCGGCAAGTGTGCGAATTTCTCCTTCAGCTGCGCTTGGAAGAATGCACCGACCTCGCGAGCGTTCCCCGGGAGGTCTTCTTTCTCGACGATGTCCAGAACCGCGTTGGCCGCGGCAGCCCCGATCGGATGACCTGAATAGGTGTAACCGTGCGAGAATGCGCCGACCTCGTCCGCCCCGTCCTCCAGGACCTTGTAGACCTTTTCACCGACGAGCGCCGCGGAAAGTGGGAAATAGGCCGAAGTCAGACCCTTTGCGATCGTGATGAGGTCTGGCTCGATGTCGTAGTGCTGTGAGCCGAACATGGAGCCAGTCCGACCAAAGCCGGTTATGACTTCATCTGCAATGAGCAGTACATCGTGCTTTTTGAGCACGGCCTGGATTGCTTCCCAGTAGCCTTCCGGCGGGGGCGTGATGCCGCCCGTGCCGAGCACCGGCTCGCCAATGAAGGCCCCAACATTGTCCGGGCCCAGGCGTTCGATCAGCTGATCAACTTCCTGGGCGCGCCGCACTGAAAATTCGCGTTCGGACTCGCCTGGGTTCGCGCCCCAGTAGTGATGTGGAACACCGGTATGAACGATCTGCGGGAGCGGCAGGTCCATATGGTCGTGATAGAAGCTCATGCCCGTCATTGAGCCGGACACGACGCTGCACCCGTGATAGCCGCGTTCACGCGAGATGATCTTCTTCTTGTTCGGCTTGCCACGCAGATTGTTGTAGTACCAAACAAGCTTGGCCTGGGTCTCGTTCGCATCCGAGCCGGACATGCCGTAGAAGACCTTGCTCATCTTGCCCGGCGCCATCTTTACGAGGCGATCGGAGAGTATCGCGAGCTCGTCAGTCGTGTGGGCAGCGTAGGAATGGTAATAGGCCAGACGGAAAGCCTGGCGGGAAATCGCTTCGGCGACTTCGGTGCGGCCGTAGCCGACGTTGACACAATAAAGACCAGCGAACCCGTCGATCAGCTGGTTGCCATGCGCATCTTGGATGCGAATGCCT
This sequence comes from Mesorhizobium sp. M1396, assembly GCF_040317725.1. Lineage (NCBI taxonomy): Bacteria > Pseudomonadati > Pseudomonadota > Alphaproteobacteria > Hyphomicrobiales > Phyllobacteriaceae > Mesorhizobium > Mesorhizobium sp. M1396. The sequence goes on from NZ_JAMYLA010000087.1 coordinate 3,519, forward strand.
TTGCCCGTCTCGACGATGGTCGGATCACCAAGCTTGCCGGTGGCAAAATCCTTGAGCTGCGTGAAAGGATGCAGGACGCTGTTTCTGTCCTTCTCGCATATCTCTTTGATATTGATGGTCATTGGCTGCGTCCTCTCACGCTGCAAGATTTCCAAAGCATGTGTATTTTAGTTCCAGGTACTCTGCGATGCCGTGCTTGGAGCCTTCGCGCCCCAGACCGGACTGTTTCCATCCCCCGAACGGGATCGGCGCCCCGGTAAATTTCGGCGTGTTCACCGCGACCATGCCATATTCGAGTCGATCTGCGAGGCGCATGGCGCGGTTGAGGTCTCGGGTGTAGACATACGCCGCTAGGCCCATTTCTGAGTTGTTGGCTCGGGCGAGCACTTCTGCCTCGTCGTCGAAGGGAAGAATCGCAGCTACGGGACCAAAGGTCTCCTCCTTTGCGACCCGCATATCGTCGGTAACATCGGCAAGCACCGTTGGCGTCACAAAATTCCCACCAAGGTGGCTCTCCTGTGCGCCGACTACCATGCGAGCGCCGGCACAAAGAGCTTCGAAAACCTGCTGACCGCATTTTTCGGCCACGGATGCCTTGGTCATCGGACCAATTTCGACACCGGACTCCAATCCGTGCCCGACTTTCAGTTTGCTGGTGGCTTTAGCGAATTCTTCTACGAAGCGCTGATAGCGTCCCCGCTGGACATAGATCCTATTGGCTGCCAGGCAGTCCTGACCCGACGTCGCGAATTTGGCTGACATGCACCCAGCGACCGCCGCCTCGATCGGCGCGTCGTCGAAAAGGATGAAGGGAGCATTGCCGCCAAGTTCGAGTGACGCTCTTTTCACAGTTTTCGCCGATTGCTCGAGCAGGATTCGACCGACCTGGGTAGAGCCCGTGAAAGAGAATGCCCGAACATCGCTATGCTCCAGCAGCCGCTTTGCAAGCGGAGGAGCCTCGCCTGTGATCACCTGAAACACCCCGGCAGGGAGCCCTGCGTCTTCGGCAAGACGGGCAAGCGCGAGGGCTGACAAGGGCGTCTCCGGCGCGGGCTTGACGATCATGGTGCAGCCAGCGGCCAGTGCGGCTCCTGCCTTTCTGGTGATCATCGCCGATGGAAAATTCCATGGGGTGATCGCGGCGGTCACTCCGATCGGCTGCATATCCACCCCCAGCCGGCTTCCGGCAAGATGGCTTGGGATGGTTTCGCCGTAAGACCGCTCGCCCTCCGCCGCAAACCATTCAAGAAAGCTAGCGGCATATGCAATCTCACCGAGCGCCTCGGTCAGCGGTTTGCCTTGCTCGCAGGTGACGATGACAGCCAAGTCTTCGGCGTTTTCGCGCATGCCCGCTGCCCATCTCCGCAGGTATGCTCCCCGTTCCGAAGGAAGAACATCACGCCATTGTTGAAATGCGCTTCTCGCGAAATTGACGGCAGTGTCCACGTCGGACATCTCACAGGCTGCTACATGAGCCAGTTCCTCGCCAGTAGCCGGGTCCACGACCAAGATTGTTTCAACCTTGGAGAGCCAAGCGCCATTCACATAGGCGCACTTTTGCAGAAGGTCCTGCCGTTTGAGGCTCTCTAATGCGGCGGTTGCTGGACCTTTCATCTGTAACTCCAAGTCGAGTGTCCGTTCCCCTCAACCTAGGCTCCCGCGGGAGTCGATTTGCGGCGGATTCCGAGGCTGCCAGGCCGCTCTGCTGCGAATAGTGGCGTTCTGGTGAGGATTTCTTCTAGATTCTAACTTTTTTGCGATGGCCATCAGAAAAGAAGATTTTTTGCAGTCTCGCGCTGGCTTTGTGGCGGATGTCAGCGGCCTGAGTGGTCCGGCCTGGAATAGAAGCGGGCGCGACCCTCGCTTAATATTAATCGGCTAAACCTTGAACTCATTTCAGGCCACGGGCCTTTTAAACCAAAGTCAAAGTCACCGTTGCATTCCCAATTGGCGCCATCCGCGGGCAAACGAATACACAAAGCAGGACGAACGACCCGCTGCGCCAACGCGCAAACAATGCAGATATTCTGCGACATATGCGGAGCGGCAGCGCAAACCAGTATGGAAGGTGTGCTAACTATAGACGAACGTACACGGGCATCGAAGTGCCTTTCAAGCAGCGCTAGGTCTTGGGAAAGACGCGACCATGAGCCACACGATCAACCACCTGAAGAAACTCAGGCTACAGCGCAGCGAACTCGCGGTTCCCGGCTCCAGTCCTGAGATGATCGAAAAGGCGGCGAACAGCGCCGCCGACTTCGTCTTCCTCGACATCGAGGACGCGGTAGCGCCGCCGGACAAGGAACGCGCCCGCAAAAACATCATCCAGGCGCTCAACGACATCGACTGGCGTGCCAAGGGCAAGACGGTTTCGGTGCGCATCAACGGCCTCGACACGCACTACATGTACCGCGACGTGGTCGACGTGATGGAACAGGCCGGCGACCGGCTGGACACCATCCTGGTGCCGAAAGTCGGCGTTCCAGCCGACCTCTATATGGTCGAGGCCATGGTCAACCAGATCGAGATGGCCAAGGGCTTCAAGACCCGCGTCGGCCTCGAAGCCCTCATCGAGACGGCGCTCGGCATGGCCAATGTCGAGGCGATCGCCGCTACGCCCGGCCGCCTGGAGGCGATGCATTTCGGCGTCGCCGACTATGCCGCCAGCAACAAGGCGCGCACCGTCAACATCGGCGGCCTCAATCCCGATTATCCGGGCGACCAGTGGCATTTCGCTTTGTCGCGGATGACGGTTGCGTGCAGGGCCTACGGCCTGCGTCCCGTCGACGGGCCGTTCGGCGATTTCTCGGACCCTCAGGGCTACACGGCGGCGGCAAGGCGCGCGGCGGCACTTGGTATCGAAGGCAAATGGGCGATCCACCCCTCGCAGATCGCGCTTGCCAACAGCGTGTTCTCGCCGCCGGAAAAGGAAATCGTCCGCGCAAGGCGCATCCTTGAGGTGCTCAAGGAAGCGGAGGCGCTCGGAAAGGGCGCGGCAGCGCTCGACGGCAAACTGATCGACGCGGCGTCGGAACGCATGGCCCGCAATGTGCTGGTGGTCAACGAAGCAATCGAACGCGCCGGCCAGGCGCACGCCGCCACGCACTGAAGGTTTTTGGGAGGACGAGATGGACATTCACGAATATCAGGCCAAGGAACTGCTTGCCCGCCACGGAATTCATGTTCCGCGCGGCGGCCTCGCCTACAGCCCCGAGCAGGCAAGCTATCGGGCGCGTGAGATCGGCGGCGGCAAATGGGTGGTCAAGGCGCAGGTTCATTCAGGCGCCCGCGGCAAGGCCGGCGGCATCAAGCTCTGCGCCAATGACGAGGAGATCTCCAACGCGGCCGAAGCAATGCTCGGCCGCAAGCTCGTGACCCAGCAGACCGGCCCGCGGGGCAAGCTGATATCGCGGCTCTATCTCGAGGAGGCTGTCGACATCGCGCATGAACTCTACGTCGGCTTCGTTCTCGATCGCAAAGAGGAGCGCGTCATGATCGTCGCGTCGGCCGCCGGCGGCATGGAGATCGAGGATATCGTTGAAAGGGCGCCGGATTCCATTATCCGGACCACGGTTGATCCCGGTGTCGGCATGCAGCGCTTTCAGGCGCGCGAGATCGCCTTCGGGCTCGGCCTGGACCAGAACCTGATCGGCAAGGCGACCGAAACCATCCTCGGCTGCTACCAGGTGTTCCGCGACTACGACGCCTCGATGCTGGAGATCAATCCGCTCGTGGTGACCCGCGACGGCAACCTCGTCGCGCTCGACGCCAAGATGTCGTTCGACGAGAACGCGCTGTTTCGCCGACCGGAAATCTCCGAATTGCGCGACAAGAGCCAGGAAGACTCGCGCGAGACCTTTGCCAGCGACCGTGGCCTCTCCTATGTCGGCCTCGACGGCAATATCGGCTGCATCATCAATGGCGCCGGCCTCGCCATGGCGACGATGGACATGATCAAGATCGCCGGCGGCGAGCCGGCCAACTTCCTCGACATCGGCGGCGGGGCCTCGCCAGAGCGGGTCGCAAAATCGTTCCGCGCCGTACTTGGCGACAAGAATGTCGAGACCATCCTGGTCAACATCTTCGCCGGCATCAACCGCTGCGACTGGGTCGCCGAGGGCGTCGTCAAGGCGATCCGCGAAGTCGGCGTCAATGTACCATTGGTGGTGCGGCTTGCCGGCACCAAGGTCGAGGAAGGGCGCCGCATCCTGGCCGATTCCGGCGAGGCGGTGATCATCGCCGAAACGTTGGCGGAAGCCGCCGAAAAAGCCGTCGCCGCCTGGCGCGCGGTGTCGCTCAAGAAAGCAAGCTGAGGGAGTTCGAAATGGCAATCCTGCTCAACCGCGGTACGCGGGTCATCGTCCAGGGCTTCACCGGCAAGATCGGCAGCTTCCATGCCGAGGACATGAAGCGCTATGGCACCAAGCTCGTCGGCGGCGTGACGCCTGGCAAGGGCGGGCAGACGCATCTCGGCCTGCCCGTTTTCAACACCGTCAAGGGCGCCGTTCGCGAAACCCGCGCCGAGGCCAGCATCGTCTTCGTGCCGCCGCCTTTCGCCGCCGACTCCATCATGGAAGCCGCGGATGCTGGCATAAAGCTCTGCGTCTGCATCACCGACGGCATTCCCTCGCAGGACATGATGCAGGTCAAGCGCTACATGCGCCGCTACCGTTTTGAGGACCGCATGCGGCTGATCGGGCCTAACTGCGCCGGCGTGATTACGCCCGGGCAGGCACTGATGGGCATCATGCCGGGCAGCATCTACCTCCCCGGCCGCGTCGGCATCGTCGGGCGCTCAGGCACGCTCGGCTATGAGGCCGCCTCCCAGATGAAGGCGCTTGGCATCGGCGTCTCGACCAGCGTCGGCATCGGCGGCGATCCGATCAACGGCTCGTCTTTCAAGGACATTCTGAAGCTGTTCGAGCAGGACGACGAAACCGACGCCGTGGTGATGATCGGCGAGATCGGCGGACCGCAGGAAGCGGAAGCAGCGATCTGGGCGCGCGATAACATGCGCATCCCGCTGATCGCCTACATCGCCGGGCTTTCCGCGCCAAAGGGCAGGCGCATGGGCCATGCCGGTGCCATCATCTCGGCCTTCGGAGAGTCGGCGCAGGAAAAGGTCGAAATCCTGAAAGAGGCCGGCGTCATCATCGTGCCGACCCCGTCATCTTTTGGCGAGGTCGTTGCCGACACGCTGTCCCGGACGAAGAAGGCAGCGTAGGACACCGCATGAAGTCGCCCGCAACCGCTTGGTCTGCTTCAGGCCGTGACGCACCCATGCGGACCATCGTATGCTTTAGCCAAACTGATGTCGCGGCGCCCGGAAGTGCCGGGAGACTTGGCCGAGCCGGGTTACGGGACGCGATGGCGATTGAACAGATCCGAACAGCCGCTAATGATATGCCCTATAATTGCCCGGAGTCCTCAAAGCGACTCCCGCATGTGGGTCGGGTTGGAGCACCGTTTTGCGCCACGTACAATAGGGGATTGTCCCGCCGGCTGCCGACCATACATCTTTTCCGAGAAGATCTCTGAAAGCGGCGTTGTCGAGCATGGCTTCCGCCAGGAGCTGCTTCAGACGAGCGTTTTCGTCCTCCAGCGTCTTCAGCCGCTTCGCTTCCGACACATCCATGCCGCCATACCTCGCCCTCTATTTGTAGATGCTGGCGCGCTGACTCCGTGCTTGCGGCACAGATCGGCCACCGAAACTCCCGCCTCGTGCTCCTTGTCAATCTAAGGCAGCGCAATGTTCATCGACCCGATCCGCCTGTTGCTAGTTTCCTTCCATAAACGGCAAGCTGTTGATTTTGTTGATAAGTTGTAGCTTTTGCGCGGCAAAGCCCGGCGGTTTCAGGTAAACTTTGGTCTCATGCTACTGATTCCAAAGGCCTGCTACCGCCGGAGCCGACAATGCGCCAAGAACGCACCGTGCAAGCCAGTATATTCGATCTTTTCGCCACGCACGAGATCGGCCATGAGTTGAGATCGGCCATGAGTTGAAGGCGATGTCGCAGTGGCTGAAAAGCATCGCGACCTGCTTGGTCTGGTGGTGCGAGATCTGGGTCGACGTGGCGTCAGGGCCACCGGACGGCAAGGGCTGCCGGCCGGAGCGGTATTGCGCTGCGGCGCTGCTCAAGCAATACCGGCAACTGAGCTATCAGGAGCTGGCCTTCCATCTGGAGGACTCCGCATCGTTTCGGGCTTTTGCGCGGCTGCCGTGGTCATGGAGTCCGCAGAAGTTGGTGCTGCATAAGACGATCAGCGCGATCCGGGCGGAAACCTGGGAAGAGGTCAATCGGGCACTGCTGTCGAGCGCCCAGCAGACGCAGCTCGAAGATGGGAGTGTCGTACGGCTGGACAGCACTGTCACCGCAGCACCGATCCATGAGCCAAGCGACAGCAGCCTGCTGTGGGACGCGGTGCGGATCATGGTGCGCCTGCTGCAGCAAGCCGATGCCTGGTCGGCGATGCCAGCTTGGCATGGCGAGATCATCGCCGCGCGGCCAAGAAGCGCGCTCGCATGATCCAAATTCACACGTGGTCGACCCAATCGTGTCCAACTCTACCGTGAGCTGATCGCGATCGCCTGCGGGACCTTGGCATATCTGAAGCAAACGACTGAGCGATTGGCCGTGGCGAGCGATCCGCTCATCGAACTATGGCGGGCCCAGGTCTGTCACTATCGGCCGCCGATCGAACGCATCATCACACAAAGCGAGCGGCGGGTGCTGGCCGGCGACCCGGTGCCAGCCAGCGAGGAGCTGGTCAGTCTGTTCGAACCCCATGCCGATATCATCGCCAAAGGCGGCCGTGACGTCGAATACGGCCATAAGCTCAACCTGATCACCGGCAGGAGCGGCACGATCCTCGATCTGGTCATCGAGGCGGGTAATCCGCGCGACAGCGATCGGTTGCTGCCGATGCTGGAGCGCCACATCGCCTTCTATGGTCAAGCACCGCTGCAGGCGGCGCCGATGGCGGCTTCGCCAGTCGCGACAACCTGGCCAAAGGGAAGGCCTGGGGCGTTCGCGATATGGCATTCCACAAGAAAGCCGGCCTCAGGATCGAGGACATGGTCCCAAGCAATTGGGTTTACCGCAAGCTACGCAACTTCCGCGCCGGCATCGAAGCCGGAATATCATGCCTTAAGCGCGCTTATGGCTTGGCGCGTTGCACCTGGCGCGGCTTTGACCACTTCAAGACCTACGTCTGGTCCTCAATCGTGGCTTACAATCTCGTCCTCTTCACACGCCTCAAGCCGACTTGACGCCGGTCCGCTGTTTGGAATGCGTGGCACCGGCTGACGCCGGTCTTGCGGCATGCGCGGCCGCGCCCCGTGACGACATTTTGCCGACAACCAGCGCGCTCTCGCCCGCCCACGCCCCCGACAATCGCTTCCGGACGAGGGTAAGTGCCTGTAGACGTTAAATATACGCGTTTATGGACGGAAACTAGTCTAGCGCAGCGCGGGAGGAATACCTCCTTCCGCCGACCGTCAGGGGGTCATGCAAAACTCCCTCTGGACACACCGGCAAAACGACGGCGGTAACCTCCGACGGCACACTGCTTCGTGGCCCGCAGCAGCGGAGGTTGAACCTTGGCGACGTACGTGGGGACCGCGGCCGCCGCCTGGTTCATGGCTTTGGTGACGATTAGCATATCTTGCCGCTGTGGTACAACAGACGATGGTCTACCCACGGCGGCACAGGCGATTGGGAAGCACTTGAGCCAGCCGCAGCCGAAGTGCCGATACAGGCTCAACACTGGACGTGCTTTAAGCTCTGGTCGGCCAGCGAATACTGCCCACCGCCAAAAGCTCGGTCGAAGCGATGAGAGGTGAAACCTCGGGGTGCCACCTGCATGCCTTGATAGTACCCAGGCATAGTCAATTTCGCTAATGGCCGCTTGGAACATCCGCGTATAGCTTCGGCGAGTCAGTGCACGAATATGCAGAATAGCTGCGTCTTCCATTACAAGTAGCACAATCCCGACGGGCCGCGTCCCTTAGTTTGTCACAAAATGCAAGATTGGCGTTGACCGGCGGCGCGAACACGGCGGGAGGCTCAACGTGCCTGAATGATCGAAATATCTTGGCGCGCGGCCGCTGCCTTAATCGAACAAGGATGCGTATGATCACCCACTCGCCCACTCGCCCTCGCGAACTGCCCGCTCGCCATCACGAGATTCTCGTCATTGGTGGAGGAATTGCGGGCACGAGTGTCGCCTTCCATCTTGCAAAAAATGGGAAAAAGGATGTTGCGGTACTGGAGCGCAACACCCTTACTTCCGGCACCACGTGGCATGCCGCCGGCCTGATTATGCAGACGCGCGGTACTCACGCGCTAACTGAAATCGCGAAATACAACGCTGAACTCTATTCCGCTCTTGAGGCCGAGACTGGGCAAGCGACCGGCTTCAAAAGAAATGGCACGCTGGGGGTCGCTAGAACAAGGGAGCGCCTATATGAAACTGCGCGCAATGCATCAATTGCCAAGAGTTTCGGGCTTGAGGCCCATATGATTTCTCCGAGCGAGGCGAAGAGGATATATCCCGCCCTCAACTCGTCCATCATCGAAGGTGCAGTGTTTATCCCTGGAGACGGTCAAACCAATCCCGTCGACACATGCATGGCGTTAGCGATGGGAGCTAAGCAAAACGGTGTGCGGATATTCGAGAATTCCGAAGTCAGAGACCTCTGGCAGACGCCAGATGGCAATTATCAAGTTCGAACCAATGAAGGGGTCATAGAAGCTCAGATTCTCGTGCTCGCGTGTGGATTATGGACACGAGATCTTGCCTCCAAGTTGGGTGCCCGGATTCCACTGTATGCGGCCGAGCATTTCTACGTTGTGACCGACACCATGGATTTTGTAACCCCGACTCTGCCTGTGTTGCGCGACACAGACGGCCACGTCTATTTGAAAGAAGACACAAGAAAGCTACTCGTGGGCGCCTTCGAGCCGTGGGGGAAGCCGCTCCCAATGGAAAAGCTCCCGAAAGATACAGGGTTCATCGAGCTTCGGGAAGATTGGGATCACTTTGAGCTGCCGATGACCAAAGCGATCGAAATTGTTCCTGAGCTCGCGAATGCCGGAATCGCCAAGTTTTTCAATGGTCCGGAAAGTTTCACGCCCGACCTTCTTTTTATGATTGGTGAAGTCCCGGGCATGAAAAATCTCTTCATTTCATCTGGCTACAATTCAGAAGGTATTGAGTACGGTGCTGGAGCAGGGCGAGCTCTGGCAGAATGGATCATTGCGGGTGAGCCTCAGATGGATATCAGCTTCGTCGACGTTGCGAGGTTTCATCCCTTCCAGATCAATAAGCGATATTTGCACGAACGCACAGCTGAAGTGTTGGGGCTCCACTACAAGATGCATTGGCCAGCCTACCAGCCCGAGACTTCGCGGGGTGTTCGTAAAAGCGTGCTCCACGACCGGTGGGCGAGGCTTGGTGCTAGCTTCGGCGAAGGTATGGGCTGGGAGCGCCCCATGTGGTTCGCAGGCGAGGGGGAATCGACCAAAAATCTGTACTCCTACGACGAGCCGAACTGGTTCAAGTATACCAGCCAAGAGTGCCATGCCGCGCGTAACGAAGCCATCCTATTAGACCAAAGCTCATTCGGTAAGCATCTGGTGCAAGGTGCTGGTGCATGTCGTTTCCTTCAGTGGCTTTGCGCGGGCAATGTGGATGTGCCGATAGGGAAGCTGGTTTATACGCATATGCTAAATAACAAGGGCGGAATTGAAACGGATATTACTGTAAACCGTTTATCGCAGACGGAGTTTCTCATTATTTCGTCAGCGACCGTCCATCCCCGGGACAAGGCTTGGATTTCAAGGCATATTACGGATGCGTGGAATGTCACCGTCACTGATGTGACCTCGGCTTATGCGGTCTTGTCATTGCAAGGCCCGAAATCGCGCAGCATTCTGTCCCAAGTTACCGATACAGATTTGGCAAATTCAGCGTTCCCATTCGCTACCAGTCAAGAAATCGATGTTGGATTAGCTCGCGTAATGGCCAACAGACTGACTTATATTGGAGAGCTTGGATGGGAGCTTCATATTCCGTCCGAAATGGCTCAGCATGTGTTTGATGTTATTTGGGAGGCCGGCCAGGCGTTTGGACTAAAGGCTGCAGGATACCACGCGCTTGAACATCTACGATCCGAACGCGCCTATCGAGAATACCAGCTTGATCTTACACCAGTCGACACGTTGCTAGAAGCTGGTTTGGGATTTACAATCGATTGGAATAAAGAAGGGGGGTTTCTCGGGAAGGAGGCGTTGATGGCTCAAAAGAGTTCTGGGCCACCGAAAAGACGACTGGTATCGTTCAAGCTCCGTGACCCCAAACCTGTTCTCTTTCATGAGGAGCTTATACGCTGTGGTGGGGATATTGTCGGCTATATTTCATCTGGCGTGAAGAGCTTCACGATCGGCACGTCAATCGGCATGGGATATGTAAACCATCCCGCGGGTGTCACGAAGGACTTGATCGAAAACAGTCGATGGGACATTGAGATCGCCGGCACACTCTACGAAGCCGACGCATCGCTCCGCGCGTTTTTCGATCCAAATGGAGATCGAGCTAAGCAGTAGCTTTGCGTCAACTATGGTCCGCATCGTCTTATCCCAGGCAGCCTCCCAAGGCAACGCGGCTGCCGTCGAGCTGGTCTCGGCGGCAGCCGACCCCGTGCCTTCTAGGCTCCCTTTCAGCAAGCTCCCGACACCGGAAAGTTCCAAGGGAGGAGCTCGTCGATCCGCTGTGCTGGGGGGCTGCGATGCGCGCCAGCAGGATATCGGCGAGCCAGGCCTGAGGGTCGACGTCATTGAACTTGGCGCTGGCGATCAGTAGGACGATGACGCGGCGGGGGGCGTCACCATTAATGGGATGGTCCGCCCCGTCCTCCCGCAGCATCATCTGGGCAGTCACAACAAAGGAGGTTGCAATGTCCCCACGCAATGCGCCGCGCCCTGCGGCCGTCTATGGTGTCGATATCGGCAAGAACATCTTCCACGTCGTCGGCTTGGACAGCGACGGCGAGCCCGTCCAGCGAATTCGCTTCCGACGCGATACGTTGATGAAGTTCTTTGAGCGGGCAGCGCCGGCAATCGTCGGGATGGAATCGTGCGCTGGATCGCAATGGATCGCCAGGAGACTTCAGGCACTGGGGCACAAGGTTCGCCTGATCCCAGCGCAGTTCGTGAAGCCATACGTCAAGTCGAACAAGAGCGACATCATCGATGCCGAAGCTATCGCCGAAGCAGCCACGCGGCCGACGATGCGATTTGCCGCGATCAAGAGCGAGGAGCAATCCGACCTCCAAGCTTTGCATCGGGTGCGCGACCAGATGATCGGCACGCGAACCCGTCTGATCAACCAGATGCGAGCATTCTGCCTGGAATACGGCATCGCATTGAGACAGGGCGCCGGACTGTTCAAGCTCGACTTGCCACTGGTTCTCGATGACCTTTCGAATGACCTCTCGCCGGCAATGCGCAAACTGCTCGTGGACCTGTTCGCAGATCTGCGCCAGTTGGAACAGCGCATCAACGACGTGACGAGGGAGATCGCAGCGATCGCAGACCGAGAAGATGTTGCCCGCCGGCTCATGACGATCCCCGGAATCGGAGCATTGGGAGCCACCGCGCTACTGGCGGCCGTCGGCACCGGATGCCAGTTCCAGAAGGCTCGCGACCTGGCCGCATGGCTGGGGCTGGTCCCTCGAGAATACTCGACCGGAGGCAAGCAGAAGCTACTCGGTATCAGTAAGCGCGGGAACCGCTACGTTCGCAAGCTGCTCGTTCATGGCGCGCGATCATGCTTCCGTCACCTGGATCGAACCCGGGACCGCCTGGGAAGCTGGCTTGACGGGTTGCAGAGCCGTATGCACCCGAACAAAGCTGTTGTCGCACTTGCCGCCAAGATGGCGCGCATTGTCTGGGTTGTCCTGACCAAGCCGGGAGCGCTCTACGAACGCAGGGACCCTGCTTTCGCCTGACGCTCCGGCTCGATTGCAAGGCTCGGGAATAGTGATGACGAAACAGTGGATCAGCATGCCGTAAGCCCTGTGCAAAAAAGCGGGCTTCGTGCCCGAACCATTTATTGGGAACGGCGTGCGCGGATCTCATCATGGCCTGGCTGCAACAGCAGCTCACTCGCGAGAGGCCGGATACATTTATGCAACTGGAATCGTCATCGGCGATGTCGCGAACCCTTGCACGGACGGGGCGGACCATACATTTATTGGGAACGGCGTGCGCGGATCTCATCATGGCCTGGCTGCAACAGCAGCTCACTCGCGAGAGGCCGGATACATTTATGC
>NZ_JAMYLA010000088.1:0-15495 GCF_040317725.1 Mesorhizobium sp. M1396
CACAATTTTTTTAAACACCCCCACCCCAGCAACCCTTCTTTGCGGTGTGGGGGTGGGGGGGTTTTTTTTTAAAAACCGCATATTACCGCGGGCGCCCCCCCCCCCCCTGGGCCCCCCCCACTTTCGATCGTGATCGGAGCTTGACGACAAGAAGGCAGCGCGACGGCGACGATCCCGGGCGTTGCCGGCGCAACATCTTCGTCAACGAATCCTTGCCAATAAATTGTGAATTATAACTATCTAACGTAGAAAAATCTACTTGAATTCGAGTGTAACCGAATGGTAATACTTTATCAGCGAAATACTCCATAACAGTCTTTCGGGCAACTGGCGGGATGTCCTTCGATGAATGCGCACACAGGGCAGCGCGGCTATAATAGCCGCTTAACTGCCATCCTTGACCTGGACATCGTGACAATCAGGAGCGGTTGGCTGTTGACTGCGTTGTGTCTCATCTATGCCGTGACCGCTTTTTGTCTGCGGCCGGATCGCTACCTGCATCTGGCGCTATCCTATGCCGAGCCGTTCGCCTTTTTCCTGCCCGCGCTTCTGGCGGCTGGCCTTGGTGTGGCGGCGCTGGCATTTGCCCGACATACCCCGACAAGGTTCATCTTCGACACGCTCGGGCAGCGTTGGCTGACAGCCGCACCCGTGATCCTTTTGTTCTTTCTCGGCATCAGCGCCTTCACCACCTTGAAGGTCGCCATTCCCGACATCGTGCCGTTCTACGCCGACCGCGCCCTGGCGGAGCTTGATTTTCGGCTGCATGGCACGGATCCCTGGGCATGGGCGCATAGCGTCGTTTCCGAACCGGTCTCGGTCGTCATTTTCGCCGGCTATGGATATGGCTGGCTCGTGCAATGGTTCGGCACCGTGCTCTTCGTCGCCTTCTGGAACGATCCGGCCAGGCGCTTGCGCTATCTATGGGCGTTCGCGCTGACAACGATCCTGTGCGGCACCGTTCTGGCGACCCTGCTGTCGTCCACCGGCCCGATATTCCACGACCAGTTCTACGGCGGTGACCGGTTTGCCGGGCTGCGAACCGCCCTGGCGCGGAACGGCTACGGCGCATCGGTCCATGTCTATGCCGACTATCTGCTTGCAGCCTACCAAAGTGGCCGCCCGGAACTGGGCGGCGGCATCTCCGCCATGCCAAGCATGCACGTCGCCATCGCCACGCTCAACGCGTTCTTCCTGGCAGGCTTCGGTCGTCGGTGGGCCATCGCAGGCTGGTCCTTCGCGGCGTTCATCCTGTTCGGCTCGGTTTACACCGGCTGGCACTATGCCGTGGATGGCTATCTCTCGATCCTTGTCGTGTCCCTGCTCTGGTACGGGACGCTCCCTCTTGCCGCAAGCCAGCCTCGAAATCACCGAGGTCGGATTGGCGGTTCCGGATCAAGCGTCATAGCGACCGTATCTGTCTGACGCCGTGAGGAGCGCGGCCAGGCGGCATTGACGCCGCCTGGCTTCATTGCTTGCTGGCCCGGCGCTTACTGGCTGGGCGCCATCACGTGCTCGCATGACACTTTCGGATTCATGTCGGCGAAAGTGCCGGTCGGGTTGCCCTTCCAGGCCCAGACATGCAGTTCGTGGAATTCACCCAGGCCGTAGCGATTGGGCGCGCTGTTGAAGTTGAACAGCTGGCCGTCCAACGATGCCGGCCCCTTCGAGGTGATGTATTCGACCGCCACCAGTTGCAGCGTGCCGTCGGCCATCGGCTCGTACATCACGGCTTCGGGACGGGCGATGTCGATCTTGTCGTCCTTCAGATACTGGCCGTTGACATAGTGGATGCCCATGGCGCCACCGGTGATGCCGCTGGCGCAGGGAATGGGCGAATAGCCCTCTGAGGTAGCAGCCTTGACGTCGAGAAACCGGCTGTTGGCGGTTCGCACCTTGTCGGCCAGCGGATTGGGGCCGGACGCCGGCGCGGCCGCTTCCTGATGCGCCTGTGCGAAGGTGGTGCAGATAGCCAGCATGGCGCCGGTCATGGCAAGCCGAAAATTCGGCCTGTTGCGAAAATTCGATATCATCTTCATTCCATTCTTCTTGAAAAAGCACAGCTGGCCGGCCGCCGAAAATACGGAGGCCCGGCAGGCAAGCGCTGTGACTGTTGCTGCTTGGAGATCCCGAAAACGATGACAGGGATGCCGGTCATCCCTTCGGCAGATACGGGATCGTTCCGGCCAGATCGGTGTTGTCGATCAGCTGGAAACGGCTTTCGCTGCCGCCCTGACGGGCCGAAACGAAGGGCGCATAGGCCGGATCGTTGGTGAAGGCGCGGGCCGCCGCTTCCGACGGGAACGCCATCAGGGCGATCAGCGTGGTGTCGAGCGGCTTGCCTTCAAGCGTCTTCACATTGCCGCTGCGCGACAGATACCTGCCGCCATGCTTGTGGACGAGGTCGTGCACCGATGCGGCGTAGGCCGGCACCCACTGCGGGTCGCTTATCTTGATGTCTGCGATAACGTAAGCGGTCATGGTAGTCTCCTGGTTGCGGCGCACAGGGGTATCCCGTGCAACCGGCAAAAGGGCTCGCATGGCAAGCCGCTCGCCAACCAGTCCGCGATCTGTACTAGGCCGGTACAGTTTCTGTACTCGCCGCTTCAGTCACGAAGGGCTAATGTTCGGCCAACGATCGAGGGAGAAACACCAATCATGACCCAGCACGGATACAAGCAGTTCTGCCCGCTATCGATGGCCGCCGAGGTGCTGTGCACCCGCTGGACGATGGTGCTGATGCGCGAACTGGTGGCGGGCTCGACCCGCTTCAACGACCTGCGCCGCGGCGTCCCCAAAATGTCGCCGACCCTTCTGTCGCAACGGCTGAAGGAGCTCGAGATCGCCGGGATCGTCGAGCGCAAGGAGGTCCAGGGTGAGAAGGGGATCTTCGACTATCGGCTGACGGAGGCCGGCCGGGACTTGCGCCCGGTCGTCGAGGCGATGGGCTTCTGGGGGCAGAAATGGGTCGAGTCCCGGCTGTCGCTCAAGAACCTCGATCCGTCGTTGCTGATGTGGGACATGCGGCGCAATTTGAACCCCTCGCCGCTGCCCGAGGGGCGCACGGTGATACAATTTCTGTATCAGGACCTACCGGCGTCCAAACGGTCGTGGTGGCTGATCGTCGAGAAGCACGGCGAGGTCGATCTGTGCTGGTACGATCCGGGCTTCGACGTCGACCTCTACGTCTCGACCGACCTGCACACGATGACGGCGATCTGGATGGGATTGCTGACCGTCGAGAAGGCCGGCGCGAAGGTTGCCCTGACCGGCGACCAGGCCATCGGCAGGAAGATGCAGACCTGGCTCGGGCTCAGCCCGTTCGCCGTGGAGCCCAAACGCGCGGCATAGGAGAGCCGGGACACCCCAAACATGCCCACGAGCCCGACCGAAGCTTAGGCGCGCTTGCGCTCCCTGTCATTTGCAAGGTGATAGGGTTGCACGAGGACTTCGGCGGGAATGTTCCATTCCTTGTTCAGTTTGAAGACCATATCCAGGGTGAGTGCGCGCTTTCTGTTCAGCACCTCGGTCGCCCGAGGCGATGATCCGATCACCTCGGCCAGAGCCTTTCGCGACAGGTTGAACAGTTCCATGTGCGAACGAATAGCTTCAACGGGATCGGGTGCTTCGATCGGATAATGCTCATCCTCATAAGCCTCGATCAGAGTTGCGAGAACGTCGAAGCGGTCACCATCGGGAGTGCCGACCTCCGGCTCATTCTCGAAATACCTGCTGATTTCGGCGATCGCCCAATCGTAGTCGGCTTCGGTCTTAATGGGTCGAATGTTTTCCATCACACCTTCTCCGGATCAATCCTGTCATACTCTTTGTGCGTCCCGACGAATTTGATCAGAACGCGGTGAAACTTGTAGGCGACGTGGGCAATCAAGCGGTACTTGTTGCCGCCAATATCGAAAATGACGCGATTGTCGCCCACGAAATCAACCGTCGCTCCAAATGCATTCTTGATGTCAGCCGGGGTCTTCCAGTCGGCATTGCCCACAGCCACATACCAAGCCGTCAAAGGAGCTTCGGCCTGATTGTGTTTGGCCCAAAAATCCTTCAGCGCTTTCTTGGCGATTATCTGCATGGCCAGATATAGCAAATTCCCAGATTGGGAACAAGAGGATTCCCAGATTGGGAAGACCTCCTGACTGTTGGCAGGAAACGGGTGGCGGGACCGGCTTTTGGCGGCTTCAATGCGGCCATGTTCATCACCCTGCCCAAAAATCTGAAATCCGCGCCGCTGCCGGTCGCCGACGATCCGCGATGGGCGCGCATTGTCGCGCGCGACAAATCGGCAGACGGCGAGTTCTGGTATTCGGTGGCGACGACCGGCGTCTATTGCCGGCCCTCCTGCCCGTCGCGGTGCGCCAACCCCAGGAATGTGCGGTTGCACGGCACGCTGGAACAGGCCAGGGCGACCGGCTTTCGCCCGTGCCGGCGCTGCAATCCGGATGGCCCGTCGCCCGAGGCCGGCAACGCCGCGATGGTCGCCGACGCCTGCCGCGGGATCGAGCAGAGCGAGGAAGAACCGTCGCTGGCTGAACTGGCTGATGCCGCCGGCCGCAGCACCGGCTACTTCCACCGCATCTTCAAGGCCGTCACCGGGGTGACGCCGAAGGACTATGCGGCCGCGCACCGCGCCGCCAGGGTCCGCCAGAGCCTGGAAGACGGCGCCAGCGTGACGACGGCGATTTACGATGCCGGCTTCAATTCGAGCG
Organism: Mesorhizobium sp. M1396; assembly: GCF_040317725.1. Taxonomy (NCBI): domain Bacteria; kingdom Pseudomonadati; phylum Pseudomonadota; class Alphaproteobacteria; order Hyphomicrobiales; family Phyllobacteriaceae; genus Mesorhizobium; species Mesorhizobium sp. M1396. The sequence continues at coordinate 4,725 of NZ_JAMYLA010000088.1, forward strand.
GACGCTTCTACGAGAAATCGACCGGCATGCTCGGCATGACGCCGACGCGCTATCGCGCCGGCGGTGCCCAAGAGGAGATCCGCTTCGCCGTCGGCGAATCCTCGCTCGGCACCCTCCTGGTCGCCTCGAGCCAAAAAGGCGTCGCCTCGATCCTGCTCGGCGACGATCCCGACGTGCTGGTGCGCGACCTGCAGGACCGCTTCCCCAAGGCACGGTTGATCGGCGGCGACCGTGACTATGAGATGCTGGTCGCCCGCGTCGTCGGTTTCGTGGAAGTGCCGGCACTCGGCCTCGACCTGCCGCTCGACGTGCGCGGCACCGCCTTCCAGCAGCGCGTCTGGCAGGCCTTGCAGGACATCCCCGTCGGCCAGACTGTCTCCTATGCCGAGATTGCAGAACGCATCGGCACGCCAAAGGCGACCCGCGCCATCGCCGCCGCCTGCGCCGCCAACAATCTCGCCATCGCCATTCCCTGCCATCGCGTGATCCGCAAGGACGGCGCCCTGTCCGGCTACGCCTGGGGCGCGGAGCGCAAGCGCGCGCTCCTCGACCGTGAGGCGGCTGTCGGATCGGACGTGGTGAAGACACCCACATACCGGCCTTCGCGGGCCTGACGAGGACCCGCGATGCGCGCGATGGCAAGGTCTCGCCATGCGAACAGCCAGACCCGCAACGGCGAGGTGACCAGCCGCCACGCCCAGGACGCGAAGTCACGGGTGATGGTGGCCATCGGCACGCTTGTCGATGACGGCAGAGCCGAGTGGAGCCGCACCGCGACCGGCGAGATCGAGTTGAGGCTGTTGACTGGTGAGGTATTTGTGCTTGGAGAACTCGCTGTCACCCGTGTCGCATGAGCACCGTCAGCGCTCTACGGCGCCCCCTCTGTCCTGCCGGACATCTCCCCCGCAAGGGGGTGTTTGGACCGGGGAGATCGGCAGCTCAGGCGCCGGCTCTCTTCTTGCAACATTCGAGATTGGCGAAGGTCATGGCGACAGCCGATCTCCCCACCCGTGGGGGAGATGTCCGGCAGGACAGAGGGGGGCGCCGTAGAGCGCCTACCTTTGAGTTTCGAATTTGAAAGCAAGCACCGGAGTGAGCGCCAACCTGCACGTGACTAGGGTTCAGGCACAGACAAAGGAGTAAAGGCAATGAACCTCATGCAAACTCAAATAGCCGCACCGGCGACCGCCCATGCCGCCCTCGACACCATCGCGCTCTGCATTCCCTGCCATCGCGTCGTCCGCGCCGACGGCACGCTGTCCGGCTATCGCTGGGGCGTCGAACGCAAACGCGCTCTGCTCGACAAGGAGGCTACGATATGAACGCTCATGCCAAGGTTGCCAAATCGGTCGTCGAAGCCGCCGAGACACGCGTCGCCGGTTACGACTGGCCGGCGCTTGCCGCCGAACTCGACGGCTTCGGCTGTGCGGTGATCGAAAAGCTGCTGTCGCCTCAGGAGTGCCGGCGGATCGCCGGCCTCTATTCGGATGAGACGCATTTCCGCAGCCACATCCATATGGCCAGGCACGGCTTCGGCAAGGGCGAGTACCGCTATTTCCATTATCCCTTGCCGGACCTGCTCGGCGGCCTGCGCAGCGCGCTCTATCCCAGGCTGGCCGAGGTCGCCAACCGCTGGAACGAGCGCATGGGGCAGGCCACGCGCTATCCCGCGACCCATGCCGCCTTTCTCGAGCAGTGTCATGCCGCGGGCCAGACGCGGCCGACGCCGCTGTTGCTGCAATATGTGCCTGGCGACTACAACTGCCTGCATCAGGACCTCTATGGCGATCTCGCCTTCCCGCTGCAGGTGGCGATCCTGCTTTCCGAGCCGGGCCAGGATTTCACCGGCGGCGAGTTCGCGCTGACCGAACAGCGGCCGCGCATGCAGAGCCGGGTCGAGGTGGTGCCGCTGCGCCAGGGCGACGCCGTTGTCTTCGCCGTCCACAACCGGCCGGTGCAGGGAACCAAGGGCAATTACCGCGTCAATCTGCGCCACGGCGTCAGCCGGCTGCGCTCCGGCACGCGCCACACGGTCGGCATTATTTTTCACGATGCGAAGTGAAGATGGTGAGCCGCCTCACCCCGCCGGAGCATAGCGGTTGATCACCAAGCCGCAGGCATAGGCCTTCGAGCCGAGCAGCGCCAAGTTTTGGAAACCGCCCTGGTCGAAGATGCGGCGTCCGGCACCCAGCACCGCCGGGTTGATGAACAGCTGGAACTCGTCGACCAGCCCGGCCGCGATCAGCGCCGAGGCGAAACCGGCGCCGCCGAAGACGGCCATGTCACCGCCTTCGCCCGCCTTCAGCGTATTGATTTCGCGCGTCAGGTCGCCGCTGGCCAGCCTCGTGCGCTCCCACGCCGATTGCTCAAGCTTGTCGCTCAGCACCACCTTCTGGGCGTCGACGACGCGTTGCGCGAAAGCATAGAACGGGTCGCGCGGAAACTTCTTCGCTGCCTTGCTCCAATGGCTGAGATAGCCTTCCTCCGCCATCTTGCGGCTGAGGAGGATGGTGTCGATGCCGGAAAAGACGGCGTTGAAATCCTGCTTCAGCACCTCGTCCCAGCCGATATCGTCGCCCCACCCCCAGAGCTGCCAGCGGTGGTCCTCATTGGCGCCGACAAAACCGTCGACCGACATCTGCATCTGCAGGATCAGCTTTTTCATTGTCGTCTCCCGGTCGTCAGGCTCGAAAGAAATTTGGTTTACTTTCGGAACCATTGACCCAAGGTAAAAATGATGTCAATAGTAAAGCGATTTAAAAATGGAAGCATAGAAATGTCGACCCGTGAAAAATCAGGCTGCCCGATCAACCTGTCGCTGGAACTGCTCGGCGACCGCTGGACGCTGCTCATCATTCGCGACCTGGTCTTCGCCGGGAAAAAGCATTTTCGCGAATTCCTGCAGTCCGACGAAGGCATCTCGTCGCGCACGCTGGCCGAGCGGCTGCAGACGCTGCAGCAGGAAGGCATCCTTACCCGCAGCGAGGACCCGACGCATGGGCTGAAGACTGTCTATCGGCTGACCGAGGCCGGCATCGACCTGCTGCCCGTGCTGGCCACGCTTGGCGCATGGGGCAGCAAGCACCGTAGTGCCGACGACAGACTGGCGCGGATCGCCGACGAGCTGGCGGCGGGCGGCGAGCCCGAACTGGAACGAATGAAGGCGGCGTTGCGAGCGGAGCATGTTGGCTAGTAGTCGCGGTCCGTGAACAGCACCACTCTCCTCTGCAAGGTGGCCGCCGCCCCTCATCGCCCTGCCGGGCACTTCTCCCCGTATAGCGACGGGGAGAAGGGGGCTGGCCGCAACGCCGGCATCCATTTTTGCAACGCTGGTGGTTGGCGAAACCGTCGATGAGAGCGCCCCTCTCCGGGGAGAGGATGCCGGCAGGCAGGTGAGGGGCAGCGCTACCGCTGCGGTTTTGGCGACGCATTCGAACCGAGAGCGATTACCTCACCAGGCATTCCGCAAACCGCTCTCCGCTTGACAAATCACCCCCTTTTGTTCTCTATTTGTTCAGGTCTATCAGCAACGTTGGATATGCGGCCGGATGGAAACGACAGCCACCATCCTGCATGCCGATCTCGACGCCTTCTACGCCTCGGTCGAGCAGTTGCTCGACCCGTCGCTGCGCGGCAAGCCGATCGCGGTCGGTGGCGGTGTTGTGCTCGCTGCCTCCTATGAGGCGCGCGCCTTCGGCGTGCGTGGCGGCATGCCGGGACGCAAGGCGCGCGAGCTCTGCCCGCAGCTGATCTTCGTCGGCGGCAATTTCAACCACTACCAGCGGCTGGGCGACGCGGCGATCAAGGTGCTCGACGATTTCACCCCATTGGTCGAGCGCATCTCCATCGACGAGGCCTTTGCCGATGTCGCCGGCTGCACGCATTTGTTCGGGCAGCCAGAAGAGATCGCCACGACCATCCGCCGCCGCGTGCGGGCCGAACTCGGCCTGCCGATCTCGATCGGCGTGGCGCGCACCAAGCATCTGGCCAAGATCGCCTCGCAGGTCGCCAAGCCCGACGGGCTGGTGGTCGTCGACCCCGGCAGCGAGCTTGCCTTCCTGCACGATCTGCCGGTCGGCTTGATGTGGGGCGTCGGCCCGGCGACCAGGGCGCGGCTGGCCGAGATCGGCGTCGAGACCATCGGCCAGCTGGCCCGGACCCACAGCGGCGCGCTGACGCGGCTGCTCGGTCCCGCCGCCGGCGAAAAACTCGCCGCGCTGTCGTGGAACCGCGACCCGCGCAAGCTGGAGACGAAGCGCCGCGCGCACTCGGCCGGCGCGCAATCGGCGCTTGGCCAGAAGCCGGCCGTGGCGCGGGTCATCGTGCCCACTTTGCTGCACCTGGCCGACCGTGTCGCCAGCCGGTTGCGCGCCAAGGCGAGGCCCGGCCGCACCGTGACCGTGCGCGTGCGCTTTGCCGATCTCAGCGCCGTCACGCGCTCGATCACGCTCGACCAGCCGATCTCGGCGACAACCATGCTGGCCGAGATCGCCGGCGACCTGGTGCGCGGCGTGCTCGCCGACCATCCGCACGAGAAGCTGATCTCCCTGCTCGCGATCTCGGTCTCACATCTCGAGGAAAGCTTCGAGCTGCAGCTCGAACTGCCCCTCGGCCTCGCCGATGAGAAACGCCGGCCCGGTACCAGGAAAGGCCTGGCACGCTTCGACGCCGACCGCGCCATCGACAAGATCCGCGAACGCTTCGGCAAACAGGCGGTCGGCTACGGCACGGTGGCGCTGGAAGCAGCGCGCTCGGTGCCCGACGAGTTCAGGGAACTGGCGGAGAAGGAATTGTGAGGCCGAGACAGCCGGGCGCTATTGCGTCTCTTCGCCATCCCAGTACCGTCGCACCGCTGCCATGTCGAAAATGCCGTCGCGCCGGCGCAAGGCGTCGACCCCCATCTTGTTGGAATCGGGATAGACGCAGACCTCATTGGGATTGTGCTCGCCGATCATCAGATAGCGGCACGGCCCGGTGCCGCTGTTGAGGAAGGAATGACCAACCGGCCGGCCGGCGGGAAAGCAGGCATAGTCGCCGGCCTTCATCTCGTGGCGCTCCTCGCCAAGCAGCAGCGCCACCTGCCCTTCCAGGATCAGCGCGTGCTCCTCTTCGAGCATGTGGTAGTGCCGGGGCGCCAGGCGCATGCCGGGGGCCGGCGCCTCGATCAGCATGCCGACATGATAATCGGACCGCCCCAGAGCCGCATGGGTCAGGTGCCTGGACCGGCCGCCGAACCGAGGGCCTTCGCCTTCGACCTTCCATTCGACGGTATCGCTGGCGATCGCCGGGATCGGCGCTGCCGGGGGTTTGGCGACACCGGCCGTCCCATTCGACGGCAACGGATCGCCGGCGGCAAGGCCGGTGTTCTCGCCGTCCCAGTAGCTTCGGGTCGCCGCGAGATCGAAGATCGCGCGACTGCCCAGCGCGCGCACCAGCACCTTGTTGGAGGCGGTGTAGACGACCACGTCGTTCGGGTTGCGCTCGCCGACGATGACATAACGGCACGGCGCAGCGCTGGTGTTGATCAGGCAATGCCCCGCCGCGGCACCTGCCGGAAAGCAGATATAGTCGCCGGACTTCATGACATAGGCGGCGTCGCCGACATAAGCGGTGAGTATCCCTTCGAGGATGAAGACATGCTCTTCCTCGAGGATATGGTAATGCGCCGGCGAGGTCTGCTTGCCCACCGGCAACTCCTCGATCGCCACGCCGACATGGTGGTTTTCGCCGAGAGCGGCCAACGACAAATGCCGGTAGCGCACGCCGAAGCGCGGCACATCGGACCATTCCGTCCACGGCACCTCATCCGATGCGAATGGCACGGGCGCTTTCGCTTCGTCTGCCATACGGCCTCCTGGTTCTGTCGCCCTGCCCTCGTCGCAAGCCGCAGGAGCGTCCACGACAGAGCAAAGCTGCCAGCTTCCTACATCGTAGCCAAGCGGTGTTCGCCACGTTCCTGACAGAGCCCGACAGGAGCCGCTCGCTTCAACCTCGGATGGCCTTGCCGGCCTGCTGCAGCAGCTCGAACGCGGCGAAGCGCTTGGCATGCCAGCCGGCCAGCGTAGCGTCGGGATGATAGACCTCGCCGAGTTCCGACATGCCGGCCATGGCCGCCGCCACATCCTTGTATGTTCCGGCGGCGACCGCACCCAGCATCGCCGAGCCGAGCAGCACCGGCTCCGGCGAGGTCGATGCCACCACCACCATGCCTGTCGTATCGGCCAGCAGCTGGCGCACCAGCGGGCTCTGCCCGGCGCCGCCGCTGACGACGATGGTGTCGACGGCGATGCCTTTCTCATGCTCGGCTCGCACGATCTGGCGAGCGCCGTAGCCGAGCCCGCAGACGCCGGCGACATAGAGCGCGACCAGGCTGTCGAGGCTGGTGTCGAGATCGAGCCCGGCAATCAGCGCGCGTGCGTCCGGATCGGCGAAAGGCGCGCGGTTGCCGAGGAATTCTGGCACCACATGGATGCCGCCGACCAGCGCCGGCGTTGCCGCGGCCCCGTTGCGGCTTTGCGCTTGCAGCGACAGCCAGGCGCTCAGGCTGAGGCCCTCGGCCTGCGCCTTGGCGGTCGCTTCGCCGGCCGCCGGGTGCATGCGCACCAGATGGTCGATGGCCGCACCGGCCGCCGATTGGCCGCCCTCGTTCAACCACAGGCCCGGCACCATGGCCGAGAAATACGGACCCCAGACGCCGTCTACGAAGGCAGGTTGCGCGGTCGACGACATGGTGCAGGCCGAGGTGCCGAAGACATAGGCCATACGCGACAGAACACTGCCGAACTCGCCACGCGCGCCGACCGTGCCGACGCCGCCGGCATGCGCATCGATCAGCCCGGCCGCCACCGCGATGCCGGGGCGGAGACCAAGGTCCGCTGCCGCCTGCGCGGTCAGTCCGCCGCCGAGCGCGGCACCCGCCGGCACAATCTGCGTGCCGATACGCGCGAAGCCCTCGTCGGCCAGAGCGCCAAGGCCGATCTTGCGGAAATAGGCCTCGTCCCAGCGACTCTCATGCGCCAGATACGTCCATTTGCAGGTCACCGTGCACACAGATCGCGCAAGGCTGCCGGTCGCCCGCCAGGTGAGGAAGTCGGCGAGGTCCATGAACTGCCATGCGGCGTTGAAAGTGGCGGGCAGGTTTTCCGCCAGCCACAGGAGTTTCGGCGTTTCCATCTCCGGCGAGATGACGCCGCCGACATAGTTCAGCACCGCTTCGCCGCCGCGGTTGATGCGGCGCGTCTGCTCGACCGCGCGGTGGTCCATCCAGACGATGATGTTGCGTTCGGCATTGCCGGACGGGCCAACCGGCAACGGCAAGCCGCCCTCGCCCAGCACCACCAGCGAACAGGTGGCGTCGAAGCCGATGCCGGCGATCGCCTCCGACGCTATGCCGGCTTCAGCGACAGCGGCGCGGGTGGCGGTGCACACCGCGCTCCAGATGTCGTTGCTCGACTGCTCGACAATGTCGCCTGCCTCGCGCCAGACCTCGATGTCCTGCTTGGCCGAGGCAAGCAAGTTTCCCGTGTGGTCGAACACCCCGGCCCGCGCGCTGCCGGTGCCGACGTCGATGCCGAGATAGTGGGGCATGGGGAACCTCCGGTTCGGGGAATAGGCAGTAGGCAGTAGGCAGTAGGCAGTAGGCAGTAGGAGATTAGTTAGTAGGGATAGGACGCGCGAAGAGTTTTTGATCCGGCCTGTAAGACTGTGTCTACATCTTCCCTACTGCCTACTGCCTACTGCCTATTCGCTACTCCCTATTCGCTACTCACTTAAAGGTCATTGCTCTGCGGCAAAATCACCAAATCCCGGATCGTCACGTTGCGCGGGCGGGTCAGCATGAACATCACGGCCTCGGCCACTTCGCGCGGCTGCATCAGGCCGCCGGCGGCGAGTTCTTCCTCGAGCTTGGCCTTCGGCCAGTCGTCGACCAGCGCCGTCACCACCGGACCCGGCGCCACGGCGCCGACGCGCAGGCCATGCTTGGCGACCTGCCGGCGCACCGTGTGGACGAAGGCCTGCACGGCGTGTTTGGAGGCCGTGTAGATCGGCTCCCAGACCACCGGGACCAACCCGGCGATCGAGCTGGTGACGATGATGTCGCCGGTCTTGCGTTCGATCATGTGCGGCAGCACCGCCTGGATCGAGCGGAAGCAGGCGTTGATGTTGAGGTTGAGCATGCGGTCCCAGACGTCGGGATCGCCGTTCGCCACCTCGCCGCCGACATAGGCGCCGGCATTGGCATGGAAGATATCGAGCTGGCCGGCCTTCTCCAGGATTTGCGGCATCATGGTGGCGACGCTCGCCGGCTGCACCAGGTCGATTACCAGCGGGATCGCCTTGGGGCCAAGCTCGGCGCACAGTTTGGTCAGCGTCGCTTCGGCGCGGTCGACCAGCACCACGGTGGCGCCGGCCGCCAGCATGTGCCTGGCGCATTCGAGGCCGATGCCTGACGCCGCGCCGGTGACGGCGGCAACTTTTCCGGACAGTTCTTCGCTCATGTCTTGCTTCCTGTTGATGGGTTCAGGCCCGGCCATGCGAGACACGCGAGCGGCGTGCCAGCGAGTCGACGATGACCGCGATGGCAAGCACGGCGCCGGTGATCATGTACCGAAGCGACGAGGACAGATCGAGCAGCGTCAGGCCGCTGGCGATCGACTGGATGACGATGATGCCGAGCAGTGCCGAATAGGCGCTGCCGCGGCCGCCGAACAGGCTGGTGCCGCCGATGACGGCCGCCGCGATGGCGTTGAGGTTGACGTCGCCGGTGCCGGCCTGCTGGCTGGCCGAGGCAAGGCGGGCCGCCGAAAGCACGCCGCCGAAAGCAGCCAGCATCGAGCACAGCACGAAGGCGCTGGAATAGATCAGCCGCACATTGATGCCGGCGCGCCGTGCCGCCTCGCGGTTGCCGCCGACCGCCGACATCGAGCGGCCCCATTTCGTCCGCGTCAGCGCATAGTGCATGGCGATGACCAGACCGACGAACAGGCCGAACATCCACGGAATGCCGCGCGCCTGGTTGAGATAGAAGACGATGAGTTCGAGAATGACCGTGATGACGATCGCCCGCGTGATGAGCCCGCCGGTCGACGGCGCCGAGAGATTGGCGGCACGGCGGCGCGCGACGGTGCGCAGGCCGGCGATCAGCATGACGATGCCCGGCAAGGCCGCCAGTCCGAAGGAAACGAACTTCGGCATCACCAGCAGCTGGCCGAAATTCACCAGGTTCGAGCCGTAGGGCAGGTTGATCGAGCCGGTCGAGCCGAGGATGTAGAGCTGCAGGCCAAGCACCGCCAGCAGGCCAGCCAGCGTCGAGACGAAGCTCGGCATGCCGAGCCGGTTGAACAGCAGCGCGTAGAGCGCGCCGATGAAGCCGCCGACGGCTATAGCGGCGAGGATGGCGAGCGCCACCGGCCAGCCCTGGTTGACCCACAGCGTGCCGACCATCGCCGAGGCAAAGCCGCTGATCGAGCCGACCGACAGGTCGATCTCGCCGACCATCAGGACGCAGACGATGCCGAGTGCGATGACGCCTACGGTCGAGCAATCGAACAGCAAATTGACCAGATTGCTGCTCGACAGGAAGATCGGGTTGATGCTGGCGAACACCGTCCAGATGATGACCAGTCCGACGATCACCGGCAGCGAGCCGAGATCGCCGGAGCGGACCCGGTCGAAGAACCTGCGGATGGCGCCGCTTAGGCCGACCTCATGCTTGACGCGCACATCGGCGCGGTCGAGCTGCGGTGCGACTGGGGCAGCTTGTTGCACGTCGCGGTTCATGGGCGTGGCTCCTGGGTCTGATCCTGCCGGGGAGTTTGCTGGGACTGTCTGCGCTCGGCGCGCCGCGACACCGAATTGTTCGACGCGCCGGTGATGGCGCTGACCAGTTCCTGGTTCGAGGCATCGGGGGAGAAGATGCCGTTGTTGCGGCCAAGCCGCAGCACGACGATGCGGTCGGCGACAGCGCGCACGTCTTCCATATTGTGGCTGATGATGACGACGCCGAGGCCACGGTCGCGCACCCGCTCGATCAGATTGAGCACTTCCGCCGTCTGCGCCACACCGAGCGCCGCCGTCGGCTCGTCGAGCAAGATGAGCTTGGGTTCGAGCAGCAGCGAGCGGGCGATCGCCACCGTCTGGCGCTGGCCGCCCGACAGTGAGGCGACGACTTCGCGGACACTGGGGATGCGCGCCGACAGCTCGTTGAGCAGCGTCCAGGCGCGGACTTCCATCGCCACCTCGTCCAGCCGCAGCGGGCTGAGCTCGCGGCCGAGGAAAATGTTGGCGACGATGTCGAGGTTCTCGCACAGCGCCAGGTCCTGGAACACGGTGGCGATGCCGAGCGTCAATGCCGCACTCGGGTCGGCCAGCGTCACCTGCTTGCCGCGATAGCTGATGCTGCCCGAGCTCGGCTGATGCACGCCGGCAAGGATCTTGACCAGCGTCGACTTGCCAGCGCCATTGTCGCCGACCAACGCCACCACCTCGCCGGCATGGACGTCGAGATCGATGTCGGTGAGCGCCGAGACGGCGCCGAAATGCTTCGAAATGCCGCGCAGGCTGAGCACCAGCTCACCTACCGGAACCGGTTCGTCGGGGGTGTCGATCATGCCAGAGACCTTTCAAAAACCGGTTCGAGGATTGAGCGCTGTCATGCCCCCCCGCGGGTGGCCAGACAACGGAGCGGGCAAGGGTCGCGGGCCATTCCCGCAGGCCAACATCTTTGAGCCGACCCCCTAAACCAACACGCCGCGTGGTGAAGTTTAAAACA
>NZ_JAMYLA010000089.1:0-13930 GCF_040317725.1 Mesorhizobium sp. M1396
GGACGCGGCCTCGGTCGCCGGCCTGCTGGTCACCACCGAAGCCATGATCGCGGAGGCTCCGAAGAAGGAGTCGGCTGGCGGCGGCGGCATGCCTGGCGGCATGGGCGGCGGCGGTATGGGCGGCATGGGCGGCATGGGCGGCATGGATTTCTAATCCAGCCCCTATCAACCTACAGCGGAAAGGGCGGCAGCAATGCCGCCCTTTCCTTGTGTGCCGAACATGATCGACAACTTGGAGTGCGTCCCGAGGATCTCGTCAGAATTAGGATCTTGTCCGATCGAGCAATTCGCGGGCTCAACCTGGTCAAACCGGCGCCCCCTACGAACTGCCCGATCCTTGAGGATTCCGCTGCGCGACAATCACGATGATTCATTCAGTTGGTAGCTATAGGCGGTGAATCATGAGGGGCATTGAGGAGCGTGGCAAGGCGCCCATCTCGGCATTTAACCCCATCGAGCGTGATACCCGAGACAATTCTCTCATCGGACCGGCGGCTGGCGTTGAAGGACCCGGTGAATCATCCTGTTCTATAGTGGAGCAGACGCGCTCTGAGCCTCAAGATCAAGCGTTTCCTCCTCTGAGTATCCTTGATCTGCCGCTGGACATTCTCGTTGATATTGCTGAGCGGCTCAGCCCGATGGATCTGCTGAGGTGTCGCACACAAATCAAGAGCTGCGTGTCGCCGCGATGATAGTCGCAACGCCTCAAGAAAGGCGGATCCAGGTTCAGGCTCGTCGTCGTGGCCGAGAGGCCTCGTGACGCCGACGACTGCGCTTCGGCCTTGTGGGGCCTCGGAGCGGGCGTGGCAGCGCTTGCACCTGAGCTCCAGCGGCGTCTCATCCTGCTTGAGCCCAGGTCTCAGACCATTGCCCTGGAGGGCCTCGGAGCAGGCGTGGGTGGCCTTTGGCCAACCTCCAGCGACTTGTCTGCGGATTTCACTAAATTGGGACAGCCGTTTTAGTAAATCGCGAACAAGCGTTTCGCTAAGTCGCGGGCAACGGAAGCGATCGAGTTCCGGTTGCCTTTGCTGTTAGGAGTGATTGATTTCGGTTATTTCGCTGAAACGCTGAAACGCCATATCCAGCTTTTCCAACGGTAAATTGGGCACTGTCCAATACTTTATTTCTTGAGAAATCCAACGTTTTTGCCGCGCAGTGACGTTCGGACATAGCAAGGCCTGTCCCATACCTATGAATACGTTTGGCTGAAGCAGACCGATGGCTGCGCGTCGAAGCCGAAGCCGTCGAGTTCGCGGACAAACGGGAACTGCGCGATCTTGCTCGACATGAGCGTGTCGAGCTGGTCGCGGATGGCCGTCAACTTCAGCCGATCCAGCATTGCGATCAGCAGGTCATGATCTAGCGTCGTCATCACCAGCTCCCTCCGACCACCGCTTCGTACTCGGCGAGTGGCCGCAGCAAGGTGGCCGGGGGTGATCTTGATGCGCTCGGCGCGCACCGGCCCTTCGAAGCCGGCAACGCCGACAAAAGGCTCTGTCGCAAACCTGGAAATGGGGGTGTGAACGGCCATTTCGGCCTGTCCGTCAGGCAGCGAGGATATCGAAACAGCGATCGACAGACTTGTAGTCATACCTCGCCTGTCGCTTGCCAATCATGTGGATCATCTCGATGCCGGAGAGGATAACCACGGCGCTCGCCTGCGACTTGAAGCCGATGGATCGAATGCGGCGCTTGATACGCAGTCTGTTCTTTCAATTTAGACCAACTATGCGGATGCCGCCTCAGTCAATTCAAGAAGGTAACCAATGCCGCGCACGGTCGTGATCCGTGGCGTTGCACCTGACCTACTCAGGTGTCCACGTAAGCGATAGATTCCGACTTCAAGCGCGTTGGCAGATACCTCGTCGTTGAACGAATAGAGGTGATCTTCCAACTGCGCACGAGGCACGATGCGGCCTGCACGGATAAGCAGATGCTCTAAAATACATAGTTCGCGGCGTGCGATCTTCAGAGGATGACCCGAGACGGAAACCTGTCGGCCGATCGGATCGAAATTGAGATTGCCAAATACAACGATGGGGTCGGTCACCTGTGTCGACCGGCGCAGAATGGCTCTCATTCTGGCGATGAGCTCATCGAAAGAGACGGGCTTGAGCAGAAAATCGTCCGCGCCACCGTTGAAAATTGCAATTCGCTTCTCGAGATCGTTGATGCTACTCATAATGAGGGTTGGAACTGAATGCCCGTCGCTCCTTAGCTGTCTCAGCCAGCCCAAGCCATCGCCATCTGGCAGAGCCAACTCCAGCAGGAGAATTTCATAGGTTGCGCAACAGAATGCCCTCGACGCCTGTTCCAGGTTGCCAACTACATCAACGGCAAAACCGCTATCCCCGAGCGCAGCTCGCACGGCGCGCGTAAGATCCACGTGATGATCAATGAGCAGCGTTCGCATTTCACGTCCTATCAAGGTAGGACAGGTCACCGTCCGCTGTAAGACCGGGGCGACAGCAGAAGTCGCGCAACTCTTCGTAGTGTTCGTAACGCTCTTTCCGATGGGTGATCGCGGGAGAATGCAAGCCGCACGCCTGCAATAGTCGGGGATGGAACACGTGAAGACCTGTTGACGGGCTGAAACCGTCGGTCGGCCAGCCCACAATGCCACCGACTCTGCCTGCGATTTCTCTGCGCATCGATCCTCCTATATGGGTTGCGTCGCAAACTCCAGCTGAGGTCGCAAGGGCAGGTTGCGGCTTTGTTCATTGAGAGGACCCCCTAGAGGCAATACCGGGAGGATTCCCTGTATAGCACTTCCCGATTTACCAACCGGTCATTCCGAACCACGTTCGGCGGCTTTGAAGACGCTCATTGAGCGCGGCTAGGTAAATCAAGGGTACGACCTGCCGGGTATCGATGCCGCTTTTGAAGCAGGCATCGGCACCAGCTCGCTGAGCGTCGCCCGCGCAATTCAGCGGACGCGCTCGATACACCCAGTCGAATCGTGCCGCAGCTTGCCGCGCCGACAGGGCGGCCGAAGAGTTCAGGCTTGTGACCGAAGGGCTACGCCCAGTCGTCCTCCCATTATCAACCTCGGTCAAATCAAAGTGACGTTGAATCTGAACAAGTTGCGCCATCATATCACAAACGACTTACCGATCCCCGACGTGCTCTAGCCTTAGTGCTTATTAAGAAGATCGGCTACTGTCTCTCCGCGTCGCCGGGCATCGGCGGCGAGCCACACCTCCCCCACCTCATACACGTCGCCGTGGGTACGAAACGGCACAATGACGTCAACGGCAGCCGACAGCAGGTCAAGAAGCGTGTGGTCTTCCACAGCAGCTCCTTGCGGGCTGCTCTTGACGAGTGAAAAGAGCTTTTTAAAGCCTTGGACCGGATCCGCCCCATGAATCGTCGATATTGATCCCGCATGGCCGGAGACGACTTCGCTAAGGTAGGCCCAAGCAGCATCATCGCGCATCTCGCCAAGCAATATTCGATCAGGGCGCATGCGCAAGCTGGCTTGCAACAGTTGCTCGGCTGTCACCGCACCTACGCCTGCTCGGTCCTTCGGATAGAGTAACCGGACATGATTCTCGTGCGGGATTGCAAGTTCGAGCGTGTCCTCGATACTTATCAGCCTCTCTTGCGGGGGTATAGCGTTGATCAAAGTCTTGCTCATTGTCGTTTTGCCGCTACCAGTAGGTCCGCAAAGCAGCATCGTAAGCCGCCCGCAAACGCACGCTCGCAAAAATTGCTCCAAGTCACCATGGTCGTAGTGCTGAAGAATCGTTTCGTCCTGCCGCTCTTGGCGCTCCTTTCGTGACCGCCATTGATTCCAACGCGAGTATTCGTAGCGAGAAGAAACTTCCTTGAGTTCGGTCACACGACTTGAGGGACGCCGTATCGTCAGGCTTATTGTTCCTGAGGGAACAGCGGGCGGCAAACAGATCTGCAGCCGCTCTCCGTTCGGCAGCTCAGTCGCACAGAGGGGGCTTTGCGGTCCGACATCTTGCTTGCGCAGCGCTCCAGCGAGGATCGCGATGTCCTCCAGATCGTCATAAGATAGCGGTAGCGGATGTTTCGTGAATACGCCGGCCTGTCGGACAAAGGCTTCCCCAGGCCGGTTGATAGCGACCTCTTCGGTCCTTGGCTCCTCAAGCCATTTCAGAACAGGGTTGAGAAGCAAACGCAATTGAGGGTCAGCCTCCGGTCGCATTGTTGTCTCTCCGGCGTTGGCGATGTTGGGGGGGGGCTGGCGCCACGGCGGTCGCTCTAAGATCGTATACATCTGAGAAATCGAGGTCCCGAGCCACAAAGATGGATACAGCATCTCCCTGGTTTTTCTTCAGAGTTGGCGGAACGTTGATCGTTGCTCTAAGGGTCGTCTCAACGGCTTGTCCGGCGTTGCTCTGGAAGCTGTTGATACCGCTTCCTCCACCTGAGCTGCCAGCGTATTGACCGGCGGCCTGAAACGCGCCTTGAATGACGCTCATGAGCATTGCTCCGCCAAAGCGCTGCCAGAAGTGATTATCCACCGTGCCAGGCATTCCGGAGCGGCCGAGCTCGTCAGCGCCCGGCGATGCTAGCGAAACGAGGGCATGGTCAGGCGTTTCGATGCGCGTCCACAGCACGAAGACACGCGCATCCCCCTGTTGGAGACCACGCTGGATCTCGCCAATCACGGTCGTCCCGCGATCCAAAAGCAC
The DNA here is from genome assembly GCF_040317725.1 of Mesorhizobium sp. M1396. Taxonomy (NCBI): domain Bacteria; kingdom Pseudomonadati; phylum Pseudomonadota; class Alphaproteobacteria; order Hyphomicrobiales; family Phyllobacteriaceae; genus Mesorhizobium; species Mesorhizobium sp. M1396. The sequence goes on from NZ_JAMYLA010000089.1 coordinate 4,665, forward strand.
CACGTTGTTGGTGGCGCCGCGGACGTCTTTAGGTAAGACGCACTTCACATAACCCGGTAAATTTGTGTCGACTGCCGTTTGCAAAATGCAGGGGATGATCGTTCCTTGAGTAATCACGAGATCAGGGTGCGGCAAAAGTGTGGCCCGGCTTGGCTCCTGTATATCTGGCTTCAATCGCGCCGACAGATCGCCAGCGTCTGAAATCTCATCCGAGGTCACGGGAGCATCCCTATGGTTGTCTTCGCTCCGCTGACCGTCGTTGGGCATTTTACTGCTGCCACTGTAGGCGAAAATTGGTGTTTCCTCCGGCGGCGGATCAGCTGAAGTCGGCGTGGATGGCGCAGGATCTCCTGCCTGCGCCGCCTGTACGGCTGCTGGAACTTCGGGAGCAATCTCAATCGGCACGGGGCGGAATGGTTCGGCGTCGGCGACAATTGGAGGTTTTGGCTGAGTTGGTTCGTCTTGTGTGCTGGTACGACCTCCGAGCCAGATGAGTGATAGAGATGAGATGAGAACAAGAGCAGCGACGGCCAACTTCTGCAATCCCGAAACATGCCGGCGGGCCGGCTCCGAGACCATCGATCCGGAGGCATGGACATCATGTCCCGACTGTGGGCCGGTTTCATTCATCGGCCGAGCCTTTCAAAACGCGCCACACGTCGGGTGTCACTGTACCGGTCCCTGGCGCTCGTCCCACAGGGTCATAAGCCCTGTTGAAAATGGACAAGACCGTATTGCCATCTCTCAGACGCCATTCCCGGGCGACTGCGGATACTTCAACATAGTCCCCTTTGACCGTGTAATTGGCAGCGGCTTCCTTGCCGTCGGGATTGATAATGTAGAGGGAGGGTATGCGGGAATTGCTTGCGAAGCCAAATACGGTGGTAAAGCCATTATCGAAAACTTGCAGCGGCGACAGCGATCGATCACCCTTTGCGACGTAGTGAAAATTGCTTTCGTCCGGACTGGTAGTTGCGGCGGGCCGATTCAACAAATCCTGAACTCTCTCGTCGCGCAGCACTTTCGCCCGGGCCTGACCAAGAATCGAGCGCCTTTCTGCGTCCTTTCTCCGAGCAGCAGCCTCATCAGCAGGATAGGTGAACTGCACACTGTAGTATAGGTCAGGTTGCTGCTCATCGAGTTTTGGCATCGCTCTCGTTGAAATACTGAAGACGTATCTCCGTGTACCGGACTCACTCTCGGCCAGCACGATGACCGGCTGCGGCGGGAGCATCCGGCTAGCCTTAAAAAAGAGATAGTTGGCGCGCGGGAGCGCAGCCAGGTCTTTGCTATTGGAAACGGCCACGGCTGCGACTGTCTCGTTGGCCGCGAATGTGACAACCAGCGTTGCCCCCACTGCGGTAGACAGGCGCACCACTTCGTCAGGACGGTAAGCCAGGTAGCGCATGCGCGCATCATGCTTGCCGGCAAGTGGTGTGTCTTCCGCGGACGCTTCCATCGTTAAGAAGAGTGAACAGACCAGCGCGAGAAACGCTCTTTTTGTCATGGCTGCACATAGCCCAGGTTCGATACGCTATCTTCCGAGCTTTGATAGGAAGTGATGAGTAGACCTCCCGGATTGGTGAGCCTCGATTGCCCAGGCAGACCCGTCAAGCGCTCGTAGCGGATGGTAGCTGTCCAGGTGGTCACTATCGGCATCTGCCCATCGACAACAAGCGTACGTTTGTAACGGATCTGTTGAACGTCCGGACTGATGTCGTTTGAAGAAATATGCCCGACCTCGAGCTTGCCGCGCTTGCCGACCGTGACTTGCGGCGAGGTGGGATTCGGATAGTTGAAGAAATCTTGATATTGCTGTCGCACAGCCGGCGCGCTGAAACTGGATACGAGGTCATAGGCGTATTGGGCCGTATCTGCTGTGTACCCCTCGCGCAGGCGTACATATTCCCACAGCGAAGCATTTATGACGGCTCGGTCTTGGGTTGCCGGCAGTCGAGACACTGACACTTCGCTGTCGACGGTCCCATCCGGCCGGACCCAGAGGAACACAGGTACGAGCTTGGCCAACGGGACCATGGCAGCGATGGTAAATGCCTGGGCAACATTTCCTAGGACCGCCGCTGCGGCAAAGGCGATCAGGGCCTTTGACAGGCGCCGCGCAGACTTCGCTCGTGACGTTTGAAACGCTTCCACCTTCTTATAGTGGGCGGCTAGCGTTTCTCTCTCCACCAGAAGGGCATGTTCAGGAAATTTCACTTTGGCTCTTCCGCGCATTCGACCTGAAGATCCTCAGGGGTGGTTTCCCATTGTCCCACGTTCAGTTGGAATGGGGCACCCGCGCACGTCGCAAGCCCATGGCTCGTCTTGCAGGCGGCCAAAGCGAGGATTGACAGAAGTAGGCAATATTTCATGTTTTTGGCACCGAACTTGTCGATTGATTAACCACCCGCCGTTTTGGCAAAGTGGCGATTGAGGCTGTTAAGAGGTCGGTTCGCACCTCCCCAAGAGCCGCCGGCGATGCTGCTGGCGATCGTCGGAAGCGCGACGATCAGAGCGTCACCAGCTAGGAAAAGCATGTCGAGCTCGTAAAGCCCGATGATCTTGGCTGCTGTCGTGCCCGAGAATTTGATCATCAAAAGCATGGCTGCCAGCGAGACTGCTTCGGCAGCGATTACTATCGTTGCAACGATGTTGAGGAGGAGAAGCAGCAGCCCGTACGAGAGCAGTTGGCCGATCCATCTGGTGGCTATGTCTCGAGTGTGATCAAAAAGGTAGCCTACAAGGACCAGGGGGCCGATCGTCAAGAGCACCTTCGTCAGAATTCCAACGGCATCGTAGATCTCGAACGCTGTCCACAGCGCGCCGTAGAAAATCCATTGCGCTCCCTCGAAAGCAAGTATGTCCTGGCCGTTCATAGGCCCAATTTCGGAAGCAATCAGCTGAAAGACATACTGGCTTGAAGCAAACATGATGTCGAGCTTCTGGGCGATTCCGATGAAGGGCAAGTCGCTGCCACTGATGTCGTGAGCCAACCTCGGAATCGTTTCGTCGAAAAGCGCTTCAATGTACTGCTGATAGTTGGCCTGCCCTAAGATAAGGGCGACGACAATCGACACCATGATTACGCGCGAGATACCCCCGCGCGCATCGACTTGACCACGCATGACCAGACAGCCTTGGATTATTATCCAGAGCGTGACACACGCAACCAGAGGCGCACTGACCGCCGCTTGGACGTTTTCAAGCACTTTGTGCAGCCCGGACGTGAAGGCCCCATGAAAGATCGTGTGTATAGTCGTGAATGGCGCGGGAATTTTGAAATTCATGGCGTGAGCCTGATGTGTCCCTGATCAGCGCAGCTGAGCCTGATGAACTCAGCGTTCACGGGAGGGGGCCAAAAATGCGAGCGGTGTCCCGATGTTCGCGACGCTGCGTGGCGGCCTCCTCAGCGGCGTGAAGGCTCCCTTGTGCAGTGGCCATAGTCAGCAGACTCGTGGCCTGGGCATTTTGGATCATCGCATCGTGAATCTGCTTGAGGACCAGACCGTTGGTCACGGTGGCCTGCATAATATTTCCCGAGCGGGAAAGCTGACCAAGCGTGCCGGCGTTATCCTTAAGGCGCTTGTCCATCATGCCCAAAGTGTCGGCTGCAATAGCTGCGGCATTGGCGGCCCCAGCGATTTGTCCCTTTAACAGTTTCGCTTCTGAATCGTCGCCCGTGACTATCCGATTTGGGTCCTCCGCAATGTTACGGGCGATAATCGAAGCTGGCGCCCGAGCATCAAACATCTGCTCCTCCAGCTTATTGCTCGACGGGTAATGATTTCCTTGGTTCAGTGAGCTTAGCACTCCCGTGACAGCGAATGACGAGGTTAGCATTGTCACCATTTCGATCGTCGTAGCGAGCGTCTCGATTGACCTCTCAAGGATCGCCGCATTGGAAATCGCTGTTAAGGTCGATTGTGTTTCTGTTACAGGGTCGGTGACGATCCATTGCGACCGGGCCTGTCCGTGAAGCAGAAGGGAAGCAGCAAGGGTCGTTACTGCAAGTTTGGCAAGTTTCATGAATATTCCTCCGTCAGTCTTGAACTTCATGGTACCGGGCCATGAACTTGTCGAGCCACCCACTTGGGGCGTCTCCGTGCTGGTTGCGAAGCTGGTCGGCAAAGCGCACTGTGTTGGCCCGCCCCGAGAGTACGGCTACGTACTCGCGCATCTGCCCAAGATCGAATTCGCAAACAATACTCCCGCTATCGCGCTTGAGCAAAAACTTGCGGCTGCCGATTGCCATTCCCTGGCGGATTGCCTCGAACTCCTGCGCAGTGCACTTCAAGCCATCGACATACGCAGAGCGGTCCGCCGTCGGTGATGGGTAGAAAATTTTCGTCATACATTGCGCAACGAGACTAGCTCCGAGAGGCGATTCCAGAACGTGTTCAGGCTGCTGCGTTGCGAGTATCAACATGCCGTTGTTTTTGCGGACCGTGAGCAAGAACTTGTCGATAACGGCCGAGAATTGGGGGTTGAGTAGATAGAATCGAAATTCGTCGCAGCTCATCACGAACCGACGACCATCGACGATAGCGCCCACTCGATGCAGAAGGTATGCGGCGGCCGGTGCACAGACCTCCTCATATTCCAGGAGCTGCGTCATGTCGAAGCCCGTAATGGAGGCATCCAGCCTTACTTCGTCCACGTCGCCGTCAAAGGCCCATCCAAGCGCCCCCCCTCTACACCACCGCTGCAGCCGTGCTCCTGCGCCCTCGGAGGGGCTGTGCAATAGGAACTCGCGCAGGCCCGCAAGTGAGCGCATAGGGGGTTCGAACGAAAGCTGACGAACAATGCCGCGTTCCAGCCGACGGCTTTCCTCCGGCGAGATCGGACCACGGCCGTCACTCTCGATCAGGGCCATCAACCACTCGCGCAGAAAGTCCCGAGAGGCGGAGGTGTTGTCCAGTCCACGCAGAGGGGCCAAGCCGCTCGGAGCGCCTCTGCGCAACGCAAGATATGTCCCTCCCGTGGCTCGCACCAGCAGTTCACCACCCCGATCCTTGTCGAAGAAGACGATCGCACCATTGCGATCGACCAAGCTTTGCTCAAGCATCGCGAGGACAAAGGTCATCAGCGTCGTCTTGCCTTTGCCAACGGGCCCGAATATTGCCGTCATGCCGACGTCATTCTCATGGGGGATGTAGTCGAAAGAAGTTCCACCGTTTGTGCGAAAGCGCGCAACAGCATTGCCCCAGTGGCCGGAACTGGAACCGCTTGGGAAGTTCTCAAATGAGACGAGCCCGGCAAAATTGTGTGAGGTGATCGCCCCCGGGCGCGTGCGCCACCTGTTGTTCCCCGGAAGTTGGGACCAATATGCGGCCTCCATGCCGATGCCCTCTTGGACGATAACGGCGCCCGCGTCGGCCAGCCGTGCGCGGGCACTTGCTGCGCGATCTGCAAGGCTATTGAGGCTGTCGGCATAGACGCACAGGCTCAGATGATGCGAACCCATCACGAATTCGTTGCTTGCCAGTGCGTCCTCTGCCTCGGCAAGTTCATTGATCTGGGTGAGAGCCTTGTCGCCGGCACTCGTCATCTGGCTGGACTTAAGGCTTAGTTTGGCATGAGCTTGCGGGCGAGTGAGGAAGGAAAAGCTCTGGCTCAGGACAAGCGGGAAGTTGGCGGACAGCAAGGAATTTAGCATGCCCGGCCGCGTCGTCGCCGGATATTCACGGAACGAAAACAATGATCCGACGGAGCTATCCCCGGGCCTTCGAATCTCAAGCGCCCGCTTCCCGCAGATGACCTGGTCAGTGTAGATCGAGGCGCCAAGTGAGCCGGTAACCATCGGAACCGGAAGAAACCGGCAAGTCATCATGAGCCGAAGCGCCTCGCCGATTTCCGTGAAGAGCACGTTGCCTTTCTCACGAATGCCCAACCGGCGCAGACCGTAACCGCCGAGTGCGCCAGCAATGATGTGCCAGAGGTCTTCCAGGCTCCGCATTTGGGTGGCTAGATCGTGCTCATTCCGTCTGCGGGACTTGGCAATCCGCAAGCCGATCTTGCCGATTGCGGTGCGGGGGGACACGATCAAAGTGAGGAAGTGATCGTTGCGAAAGAGCTTTCCCGACAGCACACGACGCTCGTAGGCCTCGCTCAGACTGCCAGCGAATGCACTTTGAAACCGGCGCGGCGCCGGCGCCGGCACATCGTTGTGTCTCACAAGATGAGCGTATATCGAGACATTGTCATCGGCGATGTTGCGCAAGAGAGTGTTGAACGCGCGGCAGCGCGAGTTGCGCATCTCAGCGTCTTCCAAATCAAAGGGCACACCGTTCACATGTGCCATGGCCATGATCGATCCGTCTTCCAGAAGGACAACCTGATCGCTTACGTGACCAACATACGGAAGGTAGATCTCGCCAGACCTCTCGGTCCGGCCGCTGGCGCCGAACATTACACCATTCCTCTTCCGCGTTTCGGCACTCTGATCGGATTGGCGCTGACGCTTGCGCCTCCCCAGACCGGCCCGTCCACGCTTCTGCCGGCCGTCTGCAAATAGAGCAGCACGACGCTTGCCGCGTTATAGTCACGCTCAACAACCAGCCGTGCTCCGAACCAGAGTGGCGCGAGAACGATTTCGTAGAGCGGGTTCTGAAGGATAATGATAACAAGCCCAGCCAACATCATGAGCAATCCGGCCAGCGTCAGCGGCACCCCCAGAAACAGTGCCGGGCGCGTCGCCGCCACATAGAGGGTGCTCACTTCCAACCGGTCGCTCATCAGCCACCGCCTATGAGCGCCTTGCCCAGGAAGCTGGCCCCGAACATGATGACGATCCCTCCAACGACACCCGCAACCAGGCCAAGTGAAGCACGACCGAACATCCAAGAGATACCGATGGCTACGAGCCCGAGCACGGCCAGTGATTGTCCAAAGGGCCCAAGTATGAACGTGCAGATATTCTGGACCATCTTGGCAGGATCCGTCCCTCCGGTCACCTGAGCCGCGGCTGGCCCGCTGTAGAAGACCGTCCACGCCGCGCCTGCAGCAGCGGCCGGTACATATTCAGCCGCCATGCGCAGCATGAAAAAAGGCGAAGGAACACGCGTTTTAAGCGCACGAAGTATCTTGAGTGGCGTCATCATTGCATCTCCATGTTTCAATCGAATACGAGTTTGTTCGGGTTCGAGGGTTCCCGTGCTTTCGCAGCCTGGCTGCCTGTCGGATCGGAGGGATCGGCCCCGGAGCGGTCTGGCTGATACGAGCCCCAGATGTCCCAAGAATCTTGGTTGGGCTGCTTCTTTCTATTGGCCTGTTGGCTCTGCTGGAGCAGAGGCGGCACGGCTTTCCGACCGGGTGCCTCAAGGTGCGGCACATCTCGAGCAGTCGGCTCCAGCGTTCTCTCAAGGAGACTTGAGATGTCCTTTGCGGCCGACTCGACCTTGCGTACATAACCGTTGGCGAAGCCATGCGTGACGTCGCCCGTGTTATAGGCCGAGATGGCACGGCGAAGCGCCAGTTGCTGTGCCACAGCAGTGGTGCCGCCGGCATACCGGCTTTCAAGCAGGTGGGCGGCAGCCGAAAGCGAGGCGCAGGGCTCGAAAGCCCTTTCCGGCGTGAGATTGAGCACGGCAAAGTTCTTGCTGTTTATCTGCATCAATCCAACATCGACAGAATGTTGTGCTTCGAGGCGTTCCTTGATGCCCCGCGTGGCTTCCAGGTGGTCTATCCAGCGAAGCTGCTCACCTGTGGTGTTGTCATGAGCCACCAGCGTTTCAAAGCCACTTTCAATCTTGGCAATCGCGGCGAGGGTGGACGGCGCAACCCAGGGGGCGCATTTGCGCGACAGGCTGCGGAACTCACGCGGAGAAAGTGGCGCGGGCTCGGCTGGGAGTGACATGGATGTCATCAGGACGATGGCCAGCGGCCAAGCTGCAATAAACATTCCCTATCACCTACCTTTCCAAGCCGCCGGACGGGTTCTGGCCCTGTCCGGCACGCGCTTATCGGGGAGGTTTGTTACTGTGTGATGTTCAAGTTCAGCTTTTCGGTTTCAATTGAAGCAAAGACCGTGTTCGTATCAGCGTGGGTGAGCATCTTGCGCATGCGTGAGTGGCGCGGGCCCGATCAGCCAGCGACATCCGGAGCATCTTGGTACAATGACTCCTGTACAGGATTGCTCGTCCCGGCCGTCCGTTGCTCCTGGAGTGTGGGCCGCGACTTTGGCGTCATGGATGGTACTTCTGTCAGCGCCAAGCCAAGGACAAAATGGGGAGCTTGGCGGGCTTGTTCAGGCTCGGGATCACCGTGGGGAATCGACTAAGGCGATAAAGCGGCCCAACTTTGCCGGTATGCTGCCGGTCGTTAAAGAGCAGCCATGCGCGGCCCTGCACACTCAGATCATTGCTTGAGACGCGAGCTCGTCCGCGAAGCTGGCTCGAGGGCGCAAATCCGCGGCGGCGAGGGTCAACTGGGAAGACGTGGCGGCGCAGCCCATCCTGGTGCGAGCCTCGTTCAGCTGTTCGGCCGCCGCCGCCAAAGGGTGGATCATGCACAGTCCCATCGGCAGATAACCGCACGTCATTGACGGAGTCCGACGGCGCAATGGACAAGCATAGTGACACGCTCAAGATGGAGGAGTTGCAGTAACTGAGAAATGTTAGCCCGGACGTTCACCGCAACCGGCGACCTGCCGGTCGCCGAACAGCATTTGAGGCCGCCGGCCACCTTGGACGAAGCCGGCTTGGCAGGAGACACACTATTTTGCACAAGGCCGCTGCAGCGAATCACGGTCTTCTTCCGCCGACCGCCTCTCCGATCAAGCCAAACGCCGCGCTGCTCAACCATGTCCGAGCTGGATCCACGAGCCGGAGGATATCGAGATGATCCAGGTCCGCAAACTCCAGGATGACCAGGATGCAAGGGCATAGCAGGAAACTTGGCATCCATGAGGTCGAACTTGAGTGATATTGGCAGGCCTGCACCAACGGGGGAGCTCGAAGCGAAAAAGCGAAGGACCACACGGCAGGGTCATGTCGGCGCTTGGACCTGTCTGGTGGCCACGGGCTGCCTTGGTGCGGTCAATTCGCTGGGGATGAAAAGAACAGGACGAGCACGGCCTCACATTGGCCGCACGCAACGGCGAGTGGTATCAAGGAGCAGCTGTTCTGGGTCGGTGCCCCAGGGTTGCTCGGCAACAGGTTTAGACAAGGGGATTCAAGATTGAAGGTGTGCCGTTGAAACATGTTCTTGTCATTGACGATGATGCCGCAATGCGGCGCCTCATCGCCGAGTATCTCACGATGCATGCC
>NZ_JAMYLA010000090.1:0-13915 GCF_040317725.1 Mesorhizobium sp. M1396
GAGGCCGTGGCCTGGCTGTTGTCGCCGGCTGCGTCCTTCGTCAACGGCATCGTCATGCCGGTCGACGGCGGCGAGAGCGCGGGGTTGAAAACGCTCGCCTTGCCTGAAATCAGCAACGGCTTATGAAAGCTATTGACTTATAACTTATAAGTAGTACGGTGGCGTTGTGAATGAGCGACAGCGCGGACGAACCCTAAGGCGCATTCGCCGAAAAGGTGACTTCCACGCATCGGCAGGTATCTCTGCTCCCAAGGCAGACCGGGGAGCCGGCGAATTTGCCGGCTCCCCACCCGGGAACACACGAAACAAATGGGGAATCACATGACCAAGACTCGCGTTTTCCAATCCATGCTCGCGGCGGCTTTCGTCACCAGCGTGGCCGTCCTGCCCAACGCCGCCCAAGCCAAGGATTGGTGGCCCTTCAAGATCAACGCGGCCAAGGGCGGCGATCTGAAAAAAGTCGAGGCACTCGACTATGTGCCGCTGGAAAAGGCCGAGAAGCCCTGGAACCTGTGCGTCTTGTTTCCACACCTCAAGGACAGCTACTGGGTCTCGGTCGACTACGGGATCGTTGAGGAAGCAAAGCGCCTGGGTGTTAAAGTGACGGTCCTGCAGGCTGGCGGCTATGACGCGCTGCCCAAGCAGCTGTCGCAATACGACGATTGCGTCGCATCCGGTGCCCAGGGCATCCTCGTCGCCGCCATCTCGGAAGCCGGTCTTGCGGCCAAGCTGAAGGAGGGCGACGCCAAGGGTCTTGTCCAGATCGCCGTCGCCAATCCCATCCTGGAAACCCCGATCACCGCGCGCATCACTCCCGATACCTACCAGAAGGGTTTTCAGGAGGGTGAGTACCTCAAGAAGTACCTCGGCGACAAAAAGACGACGGCGATCGGCCTGCCGGGTCCGCAGGGATCGGGCTGGGCGGAGAGCTATATGGCGGGCTTCCGCGACAGCACCAAAACCGGCAACATCAAGCTCGCGGCCGAGCTCTATGGTGAGCCCGGCGTTCCGCAAAGCCTGCGCATCGTCGAGGACGCGTTGCAGACCTATCCCGATCTCAACGTGATCTGGGGCGGGGCAGCGGCGGCCGAAGCGGCCGTCAGTGCCGTCGCCGACGCCGGCCGCGACGATGTCGTCATCATGTCGTCCTACGAGAACCAGACGATGCTGAAGCTGGTCAAGGAAGGCAAGGTGCTTGGCTTTGCCGCCGAGTATCCGGTCATGATGGGCCGCATCAGCGTCGACCTCGCGGTGCGAGCCTTGGAAAAGAAGGACTACGAGAAGGTTCTTCTGGTGGCGCCGGGTATCGTGACCAAGGACAACGTCGACAAAATCGACCCGACGCAGATTTTCGCGCCCGATGGGTGGAAGCCTGAATTTTCGGTACAATAGTCGCATCTTCGATGGGCGGTAGACCTCGGCCTTGGCCTGCCGCCCTTTTTGCTTCGAGTTCGGTGATGTCAGCGATGCTTGAACTTACGGGTATGACGAAGCGTTTCGGGGGTGTGGTGGCGCTTGACGGCGTCGACTTCACGCTGCTGAGCGGTGAGGTCCATGCCCTTCTCGGCGAAAACGGCGCCGGCAAGTCGACGCTCATCAATCTGATAGCGGGAACCTACGGCTGGACCGAAGGCTCTTGCCGTATCGACGGCCAAACCGTTTCCGCGCTGACCCCACAGAAATCCCGCGATGCCGGGGTGGCGGCTGTGTTCCAGGAATTCAGTCTCGTCCCCGACCTCACGGTCGAGGAGAACCTGTTTCTTGGACGCGAGATCAAGGGAAGGCTTTTCCTGAATCGGCGCGCGATGCGTGCCCGCGCGGAAGAACGCTTCCGCGACATTGGCTTTCACGTCGAGCTGGCCAGCAAGATCGAAACGCTCACCCGGGCGCAAAAGCAGATGGTCGAGATTGCCAAGGGCATGCTTTCGGATGCCAAAATCCTCATCCTGGACGAACCGACCGCGTCGCTTACCGACGGTGAAGCGGAAAAACTGTTCGCCGCCATCGCGGGCCTCAAGGCGCGGGGCGTCGGTATCATCTATGTGTCGCACCGCATGGCGGAGATCCGTCGGCTCGCGGACCGTGTCACGGTGCTGCGAGGAGGGCGTAAGATCGACACAGTGGCCATCGCCGCGGCATCGGACGCGACCCTGATCGAGATGATGGTCGGCCAGCCGGTCGAACGACTGTATCCGTCAATCAGCCAGCGCCCCGCCGAAATCGTGCTGGCGACCAGGGGGCTGCGTGTCTCCGGTAGCGTGTCGGACGCCTCCATCACGGTCAGGGCTGGAGAAATCGTCGGCCTGGCGGGCCTGGTTGGCTGCGGCCGCAGCGAACTTTGCCGGGCCGTGTTCGGCCTGGAGCGGATGTCGTCCGGTGAGATCGAGCTCCATGGCGCGGTGGTTCGAGCGCCAGTGCCGCACAGCATGTTGCGTGCCGGACTTTGTTACTATCCGGCTGATCGCGGCGCTGAAGGACTGGCCCTCACCCGCCCGGGCCGCGAGAATGTGACCATGGCCGCCCTGGACGATCCGAGACTGTCCCAGGGCGGACTGCTCAAGTCCTGGCGCGAGCGCCGGGCAATAGCCGCGCCGTTGAAGACCCTGGGTTTGCGACCGATGGCGCCCGAACGCGCGGCGTCGTCGTTTTCGGGAGGAAACCAGCAGAAACTCGTGCTGGCGCGCGGTCTGATGCGCCCGGTCTCGGTCCATATTTTCGATGAACCGACGGTTGGTATCGACGTCGGCGCCAAAAGCGAGGTCTACAGGCTTATGAAAACCCTGGTGGAGAACGGCGCGGCTATTCTGCTGTCATCGTCCGAACTGCCAGAGCTCGTTCACCTGGCCAACCGCGTCTACGTCATGCGTGAAGGGCGCATAGTCGCCGAACTCAAAGCCGACGGCATCACCGAGGCCACTGTGCTGCGTCACTATTTCGACGCCGAAACCGGCGCCACGGAGGCGGCATGAGCCCTGACACGCTGCGGCGACGTTTTGTGGAAACCGGCGGGATCGTCATCCTGCTTCTGGTCGCGGTCGCGGCGGCGGCCGCGATCATCGAACCGCGTTTTCTGAACCGCCTGAACATCCTCAACGTCCTGCGCAATTTCTCCTTCCTGGCGGTTCCGGCGATCGGCCAGATGATCGTCATGACCACGGGCGGTTTTGATCTGTCGGTCGGCGCCACCATGGCCTTGGCCTCCGTGGTCACGGCAGCGGCGATGGCCACGATGCCCGATGCGCATGGGCTCCAGCTGCTGGTGCCGGTGATGCTGGCCTTGGCCAGCGGCGCCTGTGTTGGCCTGGTAAACGGCACGCTGGTGGCGCGGCTTTCCCTATCACCTTTCATGGTGACATTGGCATCGTTGTCGATCGTCGCGGGAATTACGCTCTATTACACGCAGGGTATCCCGATCTATGGCGTTTCCGACGCTTTTGTCGATGCCATCGGGCGAGGGCAGGTGCTTGGCCTGCCGCCGGTCTTGCTGCTCGCGATCGTGGTGATCGCCATCGCCATCATTCTGCAGCGTCGGACCGCGCTCGGGCGCCACTTCTACGCCGTCGGCGGCAACGTCGGCGCCGCCCGGCTGTCGGGAGTGCGCACACACCGTGTGCTGATAACCGCCTATGTGCTCTCCGGTCTTCTGGCCGCGCTTACCGGCGTGCTGATCACCGCTCGCATCGGTTCTGGCCAGTCGACGATCGGCGGGACGCTCGGACTGGAGACGATCGCAGCGGCGGTGATCGGCGGCGTTTCATTGCGCGGCGGCTCAGGCCGCGCCGAGAACGTCGCCATGGCGGCGCTGTGCCTGACGATCATCGCCAATGCGATGAACCTCACGCAGATCGACAGCAAATTCCAGACGCTGGTGCTGGGCTCGGTGCTCATCGGCGCATTGGCTTTCGACCGAATTGTTCAGGGGAGGCGGGCCAATGTCTGATCGTCCAGACATGGCGGCTCCAGTTGTTCTTGACCGCGCGCGCCCGGACATCCGCCAGTTCGCGGCGCAGGCCAAGCTGCCGGGGCTCGTATTCCTGGCCCTGCTGGTTCTCGGTCTGCTCGACCCGCGTATCGTTTCAAGCGGCAATCTCTGGAACATCGCGATCCAGACCAGCTATCTCGCACTCTTCGCCATGGCGCAGACCATGGTGCTGCTGACGCGCGGCTTCGACCTGTCGCTTGGTTTCACCGTCTCGCTCGTCAGCGTCATATCGGCGATGGTGATGACGGGAAGCGGCGATATGCCCATCCTGTGGGGAATCGCCGCCGGCCTCGGCGTCGGGCTGCTGATCGGCGGGCTGAACGGCTTCCTCATCGCCGGTGTCGGCATCAACCCGTTGGTGACGACGCTCGGCATGGCCAACATTGTCATGGCGCTGGCGTCAACCGTCAGCGGCGGCTTTCCCGTGCCGGGCATTCCCGAAGCCTTCACGGAGGCCTTGGCGGAGGGACGGCTGATCGGCATTCCGGTGCCCATCCTGTTCGCCGCGCTGTGTTTCGCACTGCTCTTCCTGGTCCTGCGCTTCACCGTGTTCGGCCGCGGCCTGTATCTCATCGGCGCCAATCCTCGCGCGGCGAAGGCGGCGGGCGTTCGAACCGGACGCGTCGTTGCGATCGACTACGTGGTCTGCTCGCTGCTGGCCGCGATTGGCGCCATGCTGCTCACCGCGCGCACCGGATCGGGCGAGCCCAATCTCGGCGGCAACCTGACCCTGGAATCGATAGCGGCGGCGGTGGTCGGTGGCGTGCGGCTGAGCGGCGGAGAGGGAGGCGTCACCGCGGCTCTGCTGGGTGCCCTGTTCATCACGATCATTTCCAACGCCATGAATCTCATGCAGGTCGACGGCTATCTGCAGCAGGTTCTTTTGGGCCTCATCATTCTGGCCAGCCTGATACTGGGCCGCGATCACAAGAAACGCTAACAGCTTCGGACCTTAAATGGCTTATCAAGTCTGCATCGATATCGGCGGAACCTTCACCGATTGCCTGGTTTCCGAGCCCGGTGGGAAAATCTCGATCTTCAAATCGCCGACGACCCCCGGCGAATTCGAGAAGGGGTTCATCAACGTGCTGCACGTCGCGGCCGCCGGATACGGGCTCGATCCCGCGACGTTCATGACCGCGATCGATTTGATCGTACACGGCTCGACCGTCTCGACCAACGCGCTGGTCGAGCGCAAGACCGTCAAGGTCGGTCTGATCCTCAACGAAGGACATCAGGACATCCTCGTCCTGCGCGAGGGCCCGCGCAAGGGCGCCTTCCAGTGGCGGCTCGACTATCCGGAGCCTTACGTTCCGCGCCACCTGACGAAGACGGCGCGGGGCCGCGTCGATGCGCGCGGGCGGGAGCTCACGCCTTTGTCGAGATCCGATGTCGAGGCGGCGATAGCCGATTTCCGGCGCTATGGGGTCGAAGCGATAGCGGTCGGTCTGCTTTGGTCGGTCGTCAATCCCATTCATGAAACGACGGTCCGCGATATCATCGCGCAGGCATGGCCGGAGATCCCGGTGACGCTTAGCCATGAAGTCAATCCGATGTCGCGCGAGTACAAGCGCATCATCGCGGCCGCCATCGACGCGTCGATCAATCCGATCGTGCGAACCTATATCGAGGACTTGCGGCAAGCACTTTCGCAGGCTGGTTTCCAGGGCGAGCTGCTGCTGGCCAACTGCGTCGGTGGAATGATGCCTCCCGCCGAGATGCTGCGGCGGCCAATCTACAGTGTCATGTCGGGGCCGACGCTGGCGCCGATGGCGGCGCTGGCGCTGAGCGACGAAGCCAACGTCATCGTCGGTGACATGGGCGGCACCACATTCGACGTCTCGGCTTTGCGTGACCACCAGATCATCGTCACCCCGGACAGCATGATCCACGACGACTCGCTCGGCATCGCGAAAGTGGATGTGAGATCGGTTGGCGCCGGCGGCGGGTCGATTGCCTGGGTCGATGATGGCGGCCTGCTGCGGGTCGGTCCACAGAGCGCTGGCGCGCGGCCGGGGCCGGCATGCTACGGAGCGGGCGGCACCGCGCCGACGGTCACCGATGCCAATGTCGTGCTCGGCATCATTGACCCGGATTATTTCCTCGGCGGCCGGATCAAGATCAGCCGCGAACTGGCCGAGAAAGCGGTCGCGAGCATCGCGACGCGGCTCGGCATCCCGCTGCTCGACGCGGCTTACGCCATCCAGACCACCAGCAACCACAACATGGTCGGGGCCATCGAGGAAATCACCATTCGCGAGGGCATAAACCCACGCGACAGTTTCTTTGTCTGCGGCGGCGGGGCGACCGCCATCCACATCGCCGAGATGGCCGACATATTGGGCTTGAAACGCTACATGATCCCGCGCTTCATGGCCGGGCTGAGCGCGTTCGGCGGGTTGATCTCGGATATCACGCGCGAGGAAAGCGCGGTTTTTCTGACCTCGACCCGGCGCTTCGACGCCGCGGGCGTCTCCGACATCCTGGCGCGGTTGAAGGTGTCGGGCGAGGCATTCCTCGAACAGGCCGGCGTTGAGCCAGATCTGCGGCGTTTCGAGTTCTCCTTTCTTGGTCGCTACGAGTACCAGTCCTGGGAGATCGAGGTCCATTTCGAGGCCGATGAGGCGCGTCTCGACGCGGCAAAACTGCCAATTCTCGTCGAAGCGTTTCATCAGATGCACGAACGCATCTATTCGATCAGATCCGACCGCGACATTGTCGAATTCACCAACTGGAAGCTGCGCGCGGTGGGCAAGCGGGCCAATCAGGATGCTTGGAAGGATTTCAGGCTGGCCGACCAGGCGACAGCGCCGGTCGCCAAGACGCATCGGCCAGCTTATTTGCATGAAACCCGGCGGACGAGCTCTCTGCCCGTCTACGACATGGACCAGCTGGGCGCGGGGGCGGCGCTTGACGGCCCCTGCCTGGTTGAGGCGACGACGTTCACCGCCTTCCTCAAGGACGGACATCGCGGGCGCGTCGACCCGCAAGGCAACATCGTCGTGACCGTCGATTGAGATCAACCTTCCCGAGCAAGGCACCGTAAAATGAATTCACCTGTCATTCGCCTGGAGACGCCAACGCGCCGCGTCGATCCGTTCCTGATGTCGGTTCTGAAAAGCCGGTTCGAGGCCGTCGTGCGGGAAATGACGCTGGTCGTGATGCGGGCCAGCCGCTCGGCGGTGATCAAGAACGCCCGCGACCTGAGCTGTGCGATCCTGACCTATGATCACCGCCTCGTTTCCACCGAGGACGCGCTGCCGATCCACGTCATGTCGATGGATCTGGCGACCCGTCCGATAACGGAGTTGTTCGACGATATCGCCGACGGCGACATCTTCCTCAACAACTGCCCATACACGGGCGGCACCCATCATGCCGACCTGATCATGGCGATGCCGATCTTTTTCGATGGCAAGCCGCTGTTCTGGGCCGTGGCGCTTTCCCATCACGCCGACACCGGCGCGCCGACACCTTCGACCTATCTGCCATTCGCCAAGAACGTTTATGAGGAAGGCATCCACTTTCCCTGCGTGCGCGTGGTCGAACAGCACAGGGAGAAGCAGGACCTCCTGCGCATCGGCATGATGCGCAACCGTGTTCCAGACATCTGGCTGGGCGACGTGCGCGCCCAGATCGGCGCCTGCAGGACCGGTCGACGCCGTCTATTGGAACTGCTTGAAAAATACGGCCGCGACACGCTGCTGGATTTCGTCGAGGACTGGTTCGACTACGGTGCGCGTCGCGCCATGGCCGAGATCGCCAAATTGCCGAAGGGCAAGTTCACCTACGAGGTCCGCCATGACCCGGTCCCCGGCGTGGCGGAGGAGGGCATCCCGGTCCGGATCACCATCGATGTCGACCCTGAAGCCGGCGAGATCACGGTCGATGTGCGTGACAACATGGATAACGTCCCTGGTGGTCTCAACCTTTCGGAAAACACCTGCACGGGCTCGTGCCGCATTGGCGTCTTCAACAATCTCGACGACGGCATCCCGCACAACGAGGGCGCCAAGAGCCGGATCAAGGTGTTGATGCGGGAGGGAAGCGTGGTTGGCAAACCTCGCTACCCCGTAGGCACCTCGGTGGCGACCACCAATGTCAACGACCGCTTGATCATCGCCGGCAATTGCGTGTTCTCGACGATGGGAGAACCCTATGGCCAGGCCGAGAGCGGCTCGCACCTGCCGGCGGGGATCGGGGTGATTTCAGGCAAGGATCCGTTCAAGGATGGGCAGCCCTACGTCAACCAGGTCTTCATTGGCTACGCCGGCGGCGGCGCGCGTCACGGCTATGACGGCTGGCTGACATATTGCGGTCCGGCGAATGGCGGCCTGATCGCGCTGGATTCCGTCGAGGTGGATGAATCCATGTATCCCATCATCATTGAATCGCGCGGCGTGGTGGCGGACACGCAAGGCATTGGCGAGTTCGAGGGCGCTCCCGCGGTGGGCGGTGTCTTCTATCCCGTCGACCATGAGATGACACTGGTCTACTCGGCCGACGGCACAACCTTTCCGCCGCGTGGCGTGCTCGGCGGCGGTGACGCCAAGGCCAGTCATAGTGCCAAGCGCGGCACGGACGGCAAGCTGGTGGAATTGCCCGCGTTCCATGAGGAGGCGTGTCGCGCCGGCGAGCGCATCGAGTTCGTTGCCTGTGGCGGCGGTGGCTACGGCGACCCGACCAAGCGCGATGTCCGCCGTGTCGCGGCCAGCGTTGACCGCGGCTGGCTGACGAGCGAAGCGGCTCGCCAATCCTACAAGGTGGCCCTGGTGCTGGACGCCGAGCAGGGCGTCTGGGTCGTCGACCAGGATGCCACCGCGCGCCTTCGGGCGGCCTGAGCCAGCGCGAAGTAGAGGTCGCCGGCATATGACCGGCGGCTTCGATCACGCCCGCTTGGCGGCCGCGTCCTGCTCGTCGAAATACCGCAACAGGTTCATGCCACCGCGCACGATGTCGCGTTCGATCGCCTTACGCGCCACCTTCTTGTTGCGGGTCCGGAACGCTTCGATCAGCGTCTCGTGCTCCTCTGCCCCGATGTAATCGTTCTCGGCCTGCAGATAATACACGTTGAGGATAGGGCCCATCGAGACCCACAGGCTTTCGATCTGCGCGATCAGCATATCCATCTTGGACAGGCGGTAGACGCCGAAGTGGAATTCACGATTGGCGCGACGGGCGCGGTCAGCATCGCCGGACGTTTCGCCGGCCACGAAATCGCGATGGATCTCGACCAGTTTTGCAATGTCCTTCTCCGAAACATGCTCGACAGCGAGTTCGGCCGCTAGTCCCTCGAGCGCGATGCGAATGAGCCGGACCTGCCAGTAACGCGACCGGGTCAGCTCTGGAACGGTGATGAACCGCCCTGACCGCAGTTCCAGCGCCTGCTCGCTGACGAGCCTGAAACAGGCCTCGCGCACAGGCGTGACGCTGGTGCCCAGCCGTTGCGCCAGATCCTGCATCAACAGTCTTTCGCCGGGCCGGAAATTGCCGGCGATCAGGGCTTCGCGCAGCGAGATATAAGTTCTCGCCGACAGACTGCCTTGCTCGATTGGCTGCATCGTGCTCATGGTCCACCGCTGCAATGTTGGCCGCACCGAATCGGCAACGGATAGGTACGAGACGCTCTTATATCCTATAAGTCCGGTTACGAAACATGGCTAAGAACTGGCGGGTCGCCCAGCAGAGAGCTTGCGCAGGATTGTCTCGATGATATCCAGCGATTTTTCGACCGTCGCTCGGTCATGGCTTCCTGACAGGTAGAGACGCTTGAGCGGAAGCGGCTGACCGATCAGCCGGTTCGCCACCATCTCCTTGCGGAATGCGAGATCGAAGACATCGTCGTTGCGCAGCAAGTCCTGGTAGTCGCGGTAAGGACCGCTGAGGAAATAGATCAGCCAGACCGAGCCAAACCCGGCGCTCTGCGCGGGCAGGCCGAGGCGATCGATAATGCCATCCAGCTGCGTGCGCATGAAAGCGCCGAGGGCAAAGAGACGGTCGTAGAAGCCTGGTTTGGACAGCTCCTCGATCGTCGCCTGCATGGCGGCGAGCGTCGACGGCGTGCCGTTGAAAGTACCGCCCATGAATACGGAGCCTTCCCCGGTCCGACCGACGAGCTCCATGAGATCGCGACGACCGGCCACCACGCCAACGGGATAGCCTGACGAGGCCGCCTTGCCGAAGGTCGCGAGATCAGGCGTGACGTCGGCGATCGACTGATAGCCGCCAAGCGCGTGGCGAAAGCCGGTGATGACCTCGTCGAAGATCAGTACGACGCCATGTTCGCTGGTCAGGCGACGCAGATCGCGCAGGAAAACATCCGTCGCCATCACCGACCCCATATTGTGAGCGATTGGCTCGATGATGATCGCCGCGACATCGCCTGGATTGGCCCTGAGATAATCCTCGACGGCGCCGGCATCGTTGTAAGGCAGCACGATCGTGTGTCGGGCGGCATCCTCAAGGATGCCGGCGCTGATGGGATCGTACTTGCCGATCGCCTGCGCGTGCGACTGTACGTTCATGGCGACGTAGTCGTGCCAGCCATGATATCCGCCTTGGAACTTGATGATGCGCTTGCGACCGGTGGCGGCACGGGCAAGGCGCAGGGCGTGATAGGTCGCCTCCGATCCGGAATTGCAGAAGGCGACGAGATCCGCGCAAGGGATGCAGTCGACCAGCGCCTCCGCCACCTCGATCTCCAGCCGCATCGTTCCCGCACCGACAAGATCGATGTCCTGGGAGACCGCAGCGATGCGTTCACGCACCGCTGGATGACAATGGCCAAGCACATTGGCGCCGAAGCCGCAGTGGAAGTCGGTGTACTGGTGTCCCTCGACGTCGTAGAGAAACGCACCCTGCGCCCGGGCAAAGACATGCGGCGCGCCGAGCCTGCGGCTCGGGCTGAGCAATCCGCCGGGCATCACCGCGCTGGCGCGCTCGATGAGTCGGGCGGTGTTATTCTGATCGGTCATCGTAATGTCCGTGCATGGCTATGGTTGTCCGCCGCTCAGCCGAGGGCTTCGAGGACGGTGGCCTCAATTCCCGCCGCGTCCAGACGGTAGTGCTTGTAGAGATGCGTTGGCGGCGCAATCAGGCTGTATTCGTCGCGGATGCCATGGCGTATCAACCGTGCCGGGCTGCCCGCCTCCGCCAGGATTTCCGCCACCGCGCCGCCCAGACCGCCGACGATATTGTGTTCCTCGATGGTTAGGATGAAGCGGGAGTGGGCCGCGGCTGAGAGCACGGCCTTCGTATCCAGCGGCTTGATCGTATGCATGTCGATCAGCCCGACGGACTTGCCCGCCGCGCGCAGCGCGCGGTAAGCCTCCCTCGAGGGATGGACCATCGAGCCACAGGCGATGATGGTCAGTTCCGATCCTTCGCCGTGGATGATCGCCTTGCCGAACTGGAACTCGACGCCGTCGTCATAGACCACCGGTTCCTGGCCGCGGCCAATGCGGAAGTAGATTGGCTGAGCATGATTGACAGACGCCTTGACGGCGGCCGCCAGTTGCGGGCCGTCAGCCGGCGCGACGACGGTGAGGTCGGCAATGCTTCGCATGATGGCAAGATCTTCCGTCGCATGGTGGGAGGTGCCGTAGAAGCCGAGTGAAATACCGGCATGATGACCGATCAGCCGCACCGGCAGCGCCGAATAGGCGACGTCGGTTCTGATCTGTTCGCAGCACAGCAGCGCCAGGAAAGAAGCGAATGTAGCGACGAACGGCATGGCGCCGGTGCTGGCCATGCCGGCAGCAGCCGAAACCATGTTCTGCTCGGAAATGCCAAATTGCGTGAAGCGTTCGGGAAAGCGTTGCGCGAACCGCACCAGCCCGTTGGAATATTGAAGGTCGGCCGTACCGGCCACGACCGGATAACCGTCTTCGACCAGATCGATGAGCGCGTTGGCCAGATAACTCAGGCCAGGCGCGCGCGCGTTGATCTGGCGGTACTGCCAGGAGTTGGTATCGATCGGGCCGTTCATTGTGTTTTGCCTCCACGCTTGATCTCTTCGGCGGCCAAGGCCTCGTCCGATGGCGCGAGATAGCCCAGATGCCAGCCGGGTTCGGTTTCCATGTAACCAACGCCCTTGCCTTTGGAGGTCTTGGCAATGATGCAGACGGGCCGGGTGCGGTCTGCCTCGGCCTTCAACTGTCGCAGCAGCGTCGCGAGAGCGACGACGTCGTGCCCATCGACCTCGTGCACCTGCCAGCCGAACGCCGCCCATTTGTCGGCCAACGGTTCGATGCCGATGATGTCGTCGACCTGCCCGTCGAGCTGGTATCCGTTGCGGTCGACGATGGCGATCAGATTGCCGGCCTTATGGTGGGCGGCGGAGAGCGCCGCTTCCCAGACCTGGCCCTCCTGCATCTCGCCGTCACCGAGCAGGACATAGACATCGAAGCGCCGGTTGGCCGCACGGCCGCCAAGCACCATGCCGAGGCCGCCGGACAGGGCATGGCCGATCGAGCCGGAGCTGAAATCGACGCCGGGCACCTTGCGCATGTCGGGATGATCGCCAAGCGGATTGCCGAGCCGGGTGTAGCCATCGAGGACGTCCTTGGAGAAGAAGCCCCAGTCGACCAGCAGCGGGTAAAGGCCGACCGCGGCATGTCCCTTGCCCATCAGGAAGCGGTCGCGATCCGGCCATTGCGGCTCGCCGCGCCTGAGCCGCATCGCATCGTAGTAGAGCGTGGCGAATATTTCCGCGCAGGAAAACACTGACGAATAATGCCCAACCTTGGCGATCTGGATGAGGCGCAGCGTCTCGAGCCGGACGAACTCTGCCCTGTCGCGCAACAGGGCGATCCGCTCCGCGTCGGGCGGCAGGGCGTTGTTTGAAGGAGTGGGTGCGTTGGCCATTGGGCGTCACTCTCGGATCATTTTTTCTCGACAACTTATAAGTTATAAGATATTCCTCGCCGAAGCAACCGCCTATCTGGTCGCAAGGAGAATTTTGATGAACAACGAATCGCGCGTACTGGACATGGCCAGGCACTTTCATTCCCAAACCGATCCACGCCTGCATGAGGATCATGGTCCGTTGACGATCGTGGCCGGCGAAGGCGCGACGGTCACGGATGACGCGGGCAACCGCTATATCGAGGGCATGGGCGGACTCTGGTGCGCCTCGCTTGGCTTCAGCGACAGCCGGCTGGCCGACGCGGCTGACCGCCAGATGCGCAAGCTCGCCGTCTACCACACCTTCAATCACCGCTCGAATGAGCCCACCGTCGAACTCGTCGAACAGCTTACCGCGTTGGCGCCGTTCGACAACGCGCGCGTCTTTCTGGTCGGCTCCGGTTCGGAAGCCAATGATACGATGGTCAAGCTCGCCTGGTATTACCAGGCCGCGCGGGGGCGTCCGGAGAAACGCAAGATCATCAGCAGGTTTGGCGCCTTCCACGGCAGTACGATCATGGGCGCGGCGCTGAGTGGGCTGCCGCATATGCACAAGTCCTTCAACCTGCCGCCGCTTCCCATCATATTCGCCGCGCGGCCGTTCTACTATCTCGACGGTCTGCCGGGCGAGGCGGAGCATGACTACGCCACGCGCCTGGCCAAGGAACTCGAGGCCCTGATCCTGGCGGAGGGGCCAGAGACGATCGCCGCGATGATCGCCGAGCCGATCATGGGCGCCGGCGGCGTGCTGGTGCCGCCGGAGAATTATTTTCCAAAGGTTCAGGCGGTGCTGCGCAAATACGACATCCTGATGCTGTCCGACGAGGTGGTCTGCGGCTTCGGACGCACCGGAAATTGGTTCGGCAGCCAGACTTTTGGCATGGAACCGGACATGCTGTCGGTCGCCAAGGGGCTTTCATCCGGTCATCTGCCCATTGGCGGCGTCATTATCTCCGACAAGATTTACCAGTGCGTCGCCGATGAGGCCCACAAGGTCGGCGTGTTCGGCCACGGTTTCACCTATTCCGG
>NZ_JAMYLA010000091.1:0-12413 GCF_040317725.1 Mesorhizobium sp. M1396
TCTATGCGCGGCCGCGCGATGGCCGGATCGGGACATTCGCCGAGTTCATCGCCATGGATGAAGCCGACGTGGCCTTGAAGCCCAACAATCTCAGCATGGAAGAGGCGGCCTCGATCCCCCTGGTCGGTCTGACTGCCTGGCAGGCGCTCATCGAAAGGGCAAACCTGAAGAAGGGCCAGAAGGTCTTCATTCAAGCCGGTTCCGGCGGCGTGGGGACATTCGCCATCCAACTGGCAAAGCACCTCGGCGCGACGGTTGCGACCACCGCCAGCGCGGCAAGTGTCGATCTGGTCAAGGGGCTCGGCGCCGATGTCGTCGTCGACTACAGGAAAGATGACTTTGAGAAAGTCCTGTCGGGCTACGATGTCGTCTTGAACAGCCAGGACGCCAAAACGCTTGAAAAGTCCCTGAATGTGCTGAAACCGGGTGGGAAGTTGATCTCCATCTCCGGTCCGCCGGATCCCGACTTTGCCCGGGAAAAGGAACTGAACCCCGTGCTGAGGCTGATACTACGCTTGTTGAGCCGCGGTATCCGGACCAAAGCCAAACGCCGGGGCGTGGGGTTTTCGTTTCTTTTCATGTGGGCGCAGGGTGATCAGCTGGGCAAGATCACGTCGCTCATCGAATCCGGAGCAATCCGCCCGGTTGTCGATCGTATCTTTCCGTTCGAAGCGACCAATGAGGCTCTGGCCTATGTCGAGACAGGACGTGCCAAGGGCAAGGTGGTCATCAAGGTCAAATAGCAGTTCCCTTTTTTGGAACGCAAGACGGCCTATATCCGCTCATGGCGCTACTTGCTCGTTCCGGTGGCCGCCGACCGACTGTAAGAAGCGAGCGAGTTCGGGTGCCTCTTTCAAGGCAGGTTCTGCCCGACAAGAATCACCGTTTGTTCTCCCTAAGCGTTGTTTAGCGTACTTTCAAGGCGATGCCCTCTATTATCGTGGTCGAACAAGGGTACGTGCTGCCTCTGCCCCCGCCGTCAGGATGCGGTCGGACAGTTCTGCGTCGTCAACCGTCCGGGCCAGTTGCAGCGAACCGATAAGGGTTGCGAAGACAGCCATCGCGACGCTTTCCCGGTCGGCAACCTGTGGATCGAGTTGATCGGCCAGTTGATGCACCAGGGGCCGTACATGCTCGGTGTAGAGGTGACGCGTCTCGGCTGGCTCACGGCCGAGCTCGGACAGCAATGCCGAAGATGCGCATCCAATGCCGGGGTTGTCCCGATGCGCAGCCGACAGATAGGTGTCGATCACCATGTCAGGCCCGCCGGCGACCAGCAGTTCCGCAATCTGTTGTGACTGTTCTTCCAGCGCCGCCGACACACTCTCGCCGACCAGCGCCGCCTTCGATTTGAAGTGCGGATAGAAAGCCCCGTTGGTCAGGCCGGCCTCGGTCATGATGCCGGCTAGTCCGGTGGCGGCAATGCCGTCGGAGCGGAACTTCTGCGCTGCAATCTCCACGATGCGGCGCTTGGATGCCTCCTTCCGGCCCTTTTCGTAGCGCATGTCTGCTCCTGCGTTTCCACCATTGCATTATTATCGTAAGGTATATAAGTGATTGCCATGCAATAACACGTCGCTGGTAAGAGTTCCAGCGTTTGGAGACAGCGATGGCCTCAGATTCCAGAAAAACCGCGACAGGGACCCATGGTCATATCGATGTTGAAGAGCACGGCAAGGTACTCGTCGCTCGTATCGATGGAGGACCGCATGCCTTGTTCGATGCTGCGCTTACCAAGCAACTAAAAGAGCTCGTTGATCGCGCAGACCGTGACCCGAACATTCATGCAGTCGTCTTCACTGGCACGCACCCCGATCGATTCTTGAGCCACTCTGATGTTACGTGGCTCCAACAGGGTGGTATCGGGTTCCCGCCGATCAACACGCGCATCGCCGGAATTGTCACTCGCATGGCGAGACTCATCAATAGAATCCCGATCGTTAGAACGCTTGCGGGAATGACGCGACTCAAGACGCTTTTGCAGCTCGATAGCTTTCACGCGACTTTCCTGAAGATGAATGCAAGCGGCACTATCTTTGTCGCGGCACTCAATGGCTCAGCGCTTGCCGTTGGCGCGGAGTTCGCTTGGGCGTGTGATTTGCGTATCATGGCGGACGGTGACTTTGTCATCGGCCTTTCCGAAGTCCTACTCGCGCTTACACCAGGCGGTGGCGGCTCCCAGCGACTACCTCGCTTAATTGGCGCCCAGCGATCGTTAGCCGCCATTCTCGAAGGCAAGCCGTTCACGCCAGCAGAAGCCCTCGCGCTTGGCGCAGTCGACGAGGTCGTTCCTCAGGACGAGGTGCTTGCACGAGCCATAGAACGCGCAGAATATCTGAGCCGCCGACCCAAGCAATCTCTTGGGGCGATCAAGCGATCCATCTACTTTGGCAGCTCGCTCCCGCTGGAAGAGGGCCTGCAGCTCGAGCATGCTGAGTTTCTGGTGAGGGATCAGTCCAAGGAAGCTCAGCAGTTGATGCTCAACTACATTGCTGCGACGGAAGCGACCGGCGAGCTGCCACTTATGGACCGGAAGATCTATGCGCGTGCGCTGACCGCGGGGCGTTTGGGCGACTAGCGGCTCCAGTCCGCTTGTGTCACCCGCCCGCCATCGAGGGCACTACACGCGGTCGGTCCAACTGGCTGACCGTCGATTAGCCCTGCTTTGATCCATTCAAGCGTTCGCTGACGAGTGGCGTGGGCGCGCGGCGGCGCTGAATAATGCGCGCCAAGGATATTGGCCGTATTCCGTCGAAAATCCGCAGAGCGAAACTGCCTTGACTCTGCCAGCCGCGACGGGTCAGCTCCGGATTGTTGATGTGACTCCCTCGACGGCAGCTTTTGGGAAATCGCTGCGCCAGCCGGTTTAACCCACGATGGTTGGAGCTGGCGTTGAGGCATCCTGACCTCGTAGTGTTGATCGAGAGTGGATCGAGCTAAACAGAAGCATAGTCCTCGGCCGTCAATGCTCGCGGCTATTCCTGGAATTGCGCCCCCACCTTCTATTGATCGGAGGCCTGACCAAAGTCTTATTTTATCGGCGCAAAGGTCCTATGGAACCGCATTGGTTCTGGGAACGATCCCCGGATGTTCTGTATTTTAGTCAATACTCACTTAGAGAAACTGCTGGGAGCGAGTATACTTTAGCTCAGACTAACGGTTCCCCTTTGCCGGGTTTAAGGCGAAAAAGTAATAAGAAATGGAGGGCGAGAGACACGAGCATAATGTCGTTGAGACGTCAGGGGGTCGGCGCGCGACCATAAGCGCCGCTGGGGGGAAACGCGATGAATGCTACCAGTTTGCAATTGCTCACATTTTCGCCTTCAACGACAATAGGGCGGTGCAGAACCTGACCGTCTATGGCCGGGTGCCGCCGCAGATGACGCCCTCGGCCGGCGTCTATACCGATACAGGTCACGATCACGCCGTATGCCTGGCGGTCGTAACCGATCACAAATTCCTCGGAGGCGCCGTCCAACTTGCCTTTCAGGCCGGCCTCGAGTGCCGCACCGCTACCATCGACGAAGGTGACCAGCGCCGACAAGGACACAGCCGGACGGCGCAAGACGGCTGGGGCTAAGTGGCTCGCCTCCAAAGGCTAACCTGCCTTGCCTGCATAAGAGTTGAACGCACCGCGTCCACCATGCTTGCTGCGTAAAGGGCGAGGTCGGCTTTCCGCAAGAGTTCGTCCAACGAAAGACCATCATCGGGCGCAACCGATATCCCAATGCTGGTGCCGATGGACACCGTGCACCCGCAGACCTCGAACGGCTCCTGCATTGCCGCCACCAGACGACCTGCCAGGACCGCGGCACTGACTGGCGATGAATATCGGTCTGCACAATGGCGAACTCGTCGCCGCCGAGACGAGCGACCGTGTCGTGCTCGCGCCGCTTGCACTGGCCTTTTTGGCGTGGCGAGCGCTACGAACTGTCGACGCCAATAGGTCGGAACGTTTCCGGTGCTGCCAAGAGACATGCCTTTGGCCCGCCGAAACTTCGTCCATCCATCGCGCAGGCCCTTTGGCGGGCCAACTTTCTGCCAGGAACCATTCCGTCCCGGTTGGGTTCGGCGTGTAGGCACATGTTCCGAAAGCCCCGAACATGACAGAACTTGATCGCTCAAGGCAGAAGGCTATTGCCGAAATCGTGCGGCGTTGGATGGGCACGGAAGTCCTCCGCCGGCACCTGCGCAAGCTCCTCAACTGGCGGTTCGAACCTGATCTGCCGCCCAACGTTGCTACATTGGTTGATGAATTGACCGCACAGGACCCGATGCCAAGCGGGACGACACACAATCACAGCGCTAAACACTCTGCCCCCCGATGACGCAGCGATACAATATGGTAAAAACGCCTGAAGGCACGTGGGACATCATCGACATGTTCACCGGCATGCCTGTTGTCGAGGTGGGTGTTCCATTGATCGACATGCCCATCGATGAGGCCGACGATCTGGTTGATCTTCTCAACTTTCGCGACAGGAAGCGGCGGCAAGACAGCTAAGGCCACCGAGTCTGCCATATTGGCCCTAGCGGCCCGGCGTCGAGGGTGGAGGGGCTGGCGCTGAGCCTAAACCGGTACGGGGTACTTCGCCTGCTGCATTAATATGTGCTTAAGCTAATGTACGTGCAAAGGGGTTCTTCAGACGGGTGTTCAACGCTGTTGCACCTGCGCGAGCAGCGCCTCAACCATAGGGAGCATGTTTCTAACGATGATCGCATCGCCCGCTGCATTTGGGTGGTCGTTGTCCGCTTGCAGCAACTCCCGATGCCCAGTCACGCCCTCCTTGAAGTCGGCGTAGAGCAAGTCTCCATGCTTGGTCGCCAGCTCGGAGAACATCTTTGAAAAGGGCTCGGCATAGTCAGCCCCCTGCCCAGCAGACAGCATAGACGAGCAATAGTCATAGGCCGCGGTTCCAACCACCAGCACGGGAACGCGCTTCTGGTCGAGGATAGTCAGAATCTGGTCGAGGTTCGCGCGCGTATGATCCAGGTCGATACGAGCGCAATCGTTCTGACCCAGTTCAACGATGACAACGTGGTTTGCAGGGTTCGCCTGCAGGTCAAGGCCCTCCTTGGATTCCGCCAGCCAAGCGAGACCCCGTTTGCTGGTCCCCGTGTACCCCACCTCGGCAATTGTCACTGGGTGCCCGGCAGCGTTCAGCCCAGACTTTAGCTTGGTCGCAAAGCTCTCAGTGGGAGCTACTCCACCGCTGTTGATGTAACTGTCGCCGAGGGTGACGATTGTCGGAAGTGCATCCTCGGCATCCACGTTGCCGGCTAACCCCAACATTGCGGAAAATGCGGCAAGGGCCCCAAACGAAACGTCACGCACTTTTGTCATGGTCTACCTCCCTGCGGGACCATTAGGGCCTATCCTGGCCTAACGTCCATGGCAGTCTTCTCAGGGATGATCGTCTCCAGGAGCAGGCGCAGTGCCGGAATGTCCCACTGGCCGTCGCCTAGCGCATAAAGCAGGGCGCCGTGTGTCTCGTCGGGGTCGACCTTGAAGGTCTGATAGAAGGAGCGGCTGGCCGCCACCAAGCTCAAAGCCGATCTGAAGGCGCCTTCGCCTCCCGTTCGGCCCTTGTTACACACTTGCCGGCTTCGTGTCCCGAATTGAATCGAACCGGCGCGTCACGACAACGTGCCAGTCGGACCGTTCGGTCGGAACCTGCAAGCGCGTATAGCTGCTGACGTTGCACGCCAGCTAAATGATCATGGTGGGCTGGCGACGCTAGGTATCAATGGCGGCAAATCGTCGAAACGGCATTTACCCATTAGAGCTCGGCCTGGCGGGCATTCTTTCCGCAGCCAACACCCGTCCGCGCACCTCATTGCCCAGCGTCGCTATCATCGGGACAGCGGTTGCGGCGCTGTATTTCGGGCGCGAAGTGTTCCTGCGGATCGCCATTGCGCTGCTTTTGACCTTCGCGCTTGCGCCCGTGGTGTCGGCTTTGAAGCGCGTCGGCATTCCCCGCCTTCCCGCTGTCATCGTCAGTGTGCTCGGTGCTTTCGCGGCACTCGCTCTGTTCTCTTTCATTGCCGCATCGCAGGTTAGCGAACTGGCGCAGAACATCCCGGCCTACCAGACAAACATCCTGACGAAGATCTGGTCGCTCAAGGAAACGGAGCAGGAGGAGGGATCATTGCCAGATTGAGCCAGGTGATCGAGCGCGTCGCGCGATCGATCTGCAGGAAACGTCGCCGCCCGCCGCCGACACGCCAAACCTCGACGACAGCGCACACGAAGAAGCGGTCGAAGAGGATGAGCCGGCCGCCGCCGGGTACGGCAAGAGGGATGCGGGAAAAGAAACAGCCGGGGAGGGCAAGGAAGCCGAGGACGACAACGGGGTGCAGCCACATGCGGCCGGGGCTGAAGCGCCATGCCTGATCCAGCGCGCCGGCCATCAGCCGCTTGCCGAAGCCACGGCCGATCAAGGAGGGGAACAGGGCGCTGCTGTTGTACAATTCGACCATGCCGAGATACGCGCCGGCCTCGTCATGATGTAATAGAGATGCTGGCGCGGAACGGCAAAATGTGCCGCGATCTCGGCATCGGACATTGCGGAAACGCGATCCCACAGCCCAGGGCGCGCCGATCTCGAGGAAGATTGCCCGATGGGAAGCGCAGTCGGGCATTGTGATCCGGGTCAACGCCAGAGGTTGCGCGAGATCGGGCTGCGGAGCGCGCGCCTCCATTCACGTCACCGGATTGGCGAACTTGCCAAGCCACAGGCGCCGGTAGCCAATGGAAAGATCGGTGATTTCGGCTGGCATCGTGTCTTAGCTGATCAACGCATTCCTCGTCATGTCTTCCAGACAGCAGTATCGGCGTGCTGCATCCGATGCGAACTCCCAGCGGCATCGAACGGGTGCGTGGCCGATATGGCGTTGGGCTGGATTTCCTCGGCAAAATCTATCCTCGAGGAGCCGATCCAGGAGGTGGACGGTAACATGCGGGCGGCCAAGGAGCGCACGACGAGCTACATCGGCCGCTACAGCGCCAGGCTACATATCGGCGAGGCCTTCATTTCGGAAATCGATCTGCGCAAGTAAAGGAAATCCATCCCATCGCCGCGATTCCCCTCCTTATGCGGCACAGGTGCCGAGTATCGGGGTCATCGTTTTCACATGCTCATCAATCCGCTCGAGCACCTTCTCCGGAATAACGGCCCGTTCCGGAAGGCTCCACCAATGATCGTTGACGCGCTCGACGACCTTGATCACCGTCCTCAGCACGGCCGGCTCTGGCAGCCTTGCACGGTTGGCCAACGCCTTCCATCGAGGGGCAGCGAGCGCCTTGAAGGAGCGTTCGCCGCCGAGCGAGAGCGCCATCGAGTCGGCGGGATTATAGGGCACGGTCGACAGGACGTCATAAATTGGCGCAAGCTCTGGCTTGTCGCCCGTGCCCCGGTAGATCAGCGACCAGTTTTTGAGGTGCATGTCGCCGTTGCCGGTGATGACCGTCAGCGCCAGACGGCGCACGAATTCGAGCGCGGCCGTCGGCGAGACGGCCGCGCTCATGGCTGAGGCAATGTCATGATATGCGGCGCCCTCATATTTGCGCGAGGGATAGACACCGAAAACCTGCGCGAAATCCTCGATATGGACGCGCTCACGACCAGCGACGCGATCGAAGCGTTTGACGAGGAGAACCTTGCCGTCCGACAGCGTGTCGAACTCCTCGGGAATTCCCTCGAAATCGGATTTCTCGACAAGCTCGCGCTCGGGCACGTCCATGCCGATCGCCGCCGCCAGCGCTAGGTTGGCAAACTCATTTTCAGAGACGCCGGGGAACGCCGACGATGGAAATTTGGCGATGTACTGGCCTTGCTCGTCGCCCATAGGCAAGGTCAACCCACCTCCCTTGCCGGTGTTCTTCATCACAGAGAGTTTCATCTGTACGCCCGCGAGCGAGAACCGGGCTTTTGGCCTATCCTTTGAGGCATCCTCGGCAACCGCCGTCGTGGCATCGCTCGGCAAGACACGCACGGCGCCGGGAAGATCCGCACCCAGCGCGGCCAGCAGATCAAAATCGTTTCCTGCGCGCACATTGCCTGCGTGGTGTTTCTCCATCGCTTCGCGCAGTTTGTCTTCTGGAAGAAGGTTGGCGAAGAATGCAGGTAAGGCCCCGGCAAGAGGCTTTGGATCCTTCCGCAATCCTCCTGCCGCCGCGCGGAAAGAAAGGCTAAGGATGGGAAAGCCCCCGGTCGCTCGATAGGCGTCGTCGAAATTGAACGCATTGAAATCGCCTGGCGTCCTGACGATCGTTCCGACCTTCAGATCGTTCAGCAGCACGTCAAGGGAGGGGATGGCCTTGGGTGCTTTAAACATTCGGGGGACGATCATCCTCGTCGGGTTGGGAAACAAAGGCGGGGAGATCGTCGTCATGCGGCCGCAGCAAGGACTTGACGGCAGGAACCATGGACTGTGGGATCAGCATCATTTCCAGGCCTAGGGCGCGGGTGATGTTCATCAGGGTGGTCGCACGTGCCGCGGCTGCGCCCGTTTCGATGTCGCGATATCGGGGACGCGATATGCCGGCCATGTCGGCGACCTGCTCCTGCGTCAGCGACGCGGTAAGCCGCGCCTGCTTCAGCAGGTGACCTATTTCAAGCAGGGCCGCAGATTCCGATGGCATGGTGATACTTATGCGTTTCCCAGACTGGTTTGATACGCATAAGCATCTTTTCCTCCATTAATGTCAAGGAGTCTGATCTGTTTGAAGATCATTTGTGATATAAATGAACTGTTTGGGGATCGCGACGCAAGAAGTTGCACGCTGGTCATCCCTCAAAGAGCGGCAAATGGCCGGCGCGACTTTAGGCAACGCTGCTTCACTAGCAGCCGGGCCGGCCATCTGCAGTACGCTGGGCCGAGACCGCACACTGCCTGCGAGGGATCCGGCAAGCGCGCCGCTATTCGGTCTTTGCCGGCACTTCTTTCTTTATAGTTTGAGTGTCCGCAGCCTTCGACATATCGGCCTTCTCGACGCTCGCTGTTTTCTGCGTTTCGACCGATGCCTGTACCTTCTCGTGATATGGGCAATCGGCATGGGCAGCGGATACGGACAGGGTCAGCGCGGCGGCCATTGTGAGGAATGTTTTCATCGTCTCCTCCTCATTCGTTGAAGACGCATCGTAACCTGTCTGGTGCCGACCCGAAAATCACATTCCAACTCTAGGCCAAGGGGTACTTCAAGACCCGGTCGACTCCACGCCCCGCACCAACAAAGACGTCATCCCGCAGGTTTTCGGATTATTTTTAGGGCGCGGAACACTAATGAAGCGCACTGCGGAAGGCACTGGTTATCTCTGCGATGATTGACAACACACCGGCCGCGACTGCGATGAGGCGACGATCATCGCGCCGGGGATTGCGAGGATCGGACTATGAAAGACAATATTCGCCATTACATGGAGAGCGCTGTGACCCTGGACTACATCATCCCGACCGTCGACACAGCGAACGGGGATATGATCCTGGTGTTCAAGACCGAAGACGCCAATGGCGGGCGCTCATTCCGCATGTATCCCGAGAGGGTGCGCAGTTTCGTTCCCATTTCTCCCTGACGATCCGGTAGAAGGCGAACTGACTCCCTGAAATCATTCCGCACACGAAACGATCAAGCCACTGCCTCACGGTGACGGGCTTTTTCGTTGCCATCATCGGCCGGCGTCGAGTTCATCCCCGAGAATGGCGGCGGCGCTGGCGTGAGGCTGCGGAAAAGATAAGTCGCGCGTTATATTTTCTGCTGCGCGATGCAGAACCATAGGAGTACGATCGAGGTCGCATTGACGAATACTCGACTTGGCAACTATATGTCGGTAATGGGCATAACATTCGCTGTCTCGGTCGCGAACTTGTTTCTGATATTCAGCTTCGCTCACACAGCACCAGCTTCAGCAAAACTGGCGCTAGCCTTGTCAGTTTTTAAGATATCCTGTTTCGGCGCTCTCGCAGGAAGGTCAACTCTCCAGGAGATCAAGGCACTCAACCAAGACTATATCGAGGCGAAACTGGAAACCCACCACGCGAGGTACGCCGCCGAGGTCCCGACAGATTTGTTCGCCCCGTTGACGGTAGGTCTCCTCGTCTTGATTGGGTTGGTACAACTCTGGATGCTGTTTACTATTTGAGGCGACTGATCGGGTCGTAGAGCAGCGCCTGGCGGGCTCAGCAAGAAGATATTGGTAGCCGTTCGTCGTCATCCACCGAGCGCGGGCAGCCGTGACCGTTCATGGTGAAGATGCGGACCTTGCCGGCGTCAAAGACGATCTGCGATCGATAGCCGTCGAACTTGACCTCGTGAATCCATCCGCCCCCCTCGGAAGGTTCCTCTACGAGCGGCGGAGCGCCGCACGGAAAAAGGCCTGGTGGCCCGTGCCCTGCCTCCCCCGTCAGGGCGCTGCGGCATTGTCAGGTTCGCAAGGCGGCTGGCCTTTGAAGTCACGAGCAAGGCATCCATACTCGTCGAACGTCTGCCCGGTTTCCCTCGCAGCTTTGGCCATACCGCAGCCCGATATGGCCAGGCAGGAGAGCAGAGCAATCGCAGTTCTCTTAGCGAGCATCGATTCATGTCTGTCTCGGGGTAACTTAAAAGCAAGGATTCCCGTCCGGAAAAACGCGAGGCTGCATTGTGACTTCTCTGACATCTGACATTCCTCTGACAGCTTCGTCATAAGGCTTCGAACATCCTCCCGGCAGGGCTCCAGTCCCCTATTGGCCGGCGCTGCGGGACAGGAGAAATGGATCGGACGCGGTAGCCGCCTGAGCCTGGCGCGTGCGGGTGATGCCCCCATCTCCCGTCCGGACCGCACCGCGTCCTTAAAGCCCATTTAGCATGCCATTGAGGTGTGAGAGGGTAACATGCCAGTGAACGACGAGCGCAACCAACCCCTCCGCCGCTCGTTGACCCTGGTTGATCCCAGCACTCCAGGCCCTGCCGCCTTCCCACAGGCGGGCTTTTTTGATCTCAGCAAGATCCTCAAAGGCTCAGAGCAGCAGGTGAATTGCCAGAAGCTCGATGATCAGCAAAACGGCGCACACCGCGCCCCCAAGGGCATAGCCTCGCCAGTACTGGCGGATATCCTCATCGGTTTGGAATGCTTCTACCCAGAGCGCTTGAGGGGCGAGGCCAAGGCAAATGGGGACCGGCATCGTGGCGGGCACGACTGTATCACGCGCTAAGGCAGGTCGATCCGACATGCAGGCGGCCCTCTCGACCGCGAACAAGTCAGCATATTAGTTGTCTCTAACTAATGGCGCAATCGCCTTCGACTGTCCGACGTGCACAGGCACACATTCGCCGGTCTGTATGACATCTGCCTTGCTCTTACCAAAGGGCAGCGGGTCGTCGGCAATGATCTGGATGCGGACGACAAGAACATGGTCGTCATCACCGGCGCCAACCAGGGCGGCAAGTCAACGTTTCTGCGCGGGGTTGGCCTTGCGCAATTGATGATGCAATGCGGCATGTTCGTGCCGGCGGCCTTTTGCGGCAGTGTCTGTGATGGCGTCTTCACACACTACAAGCGCGGGGAGGATGCCACGATGAAGAGCGGCAAGCTGGACGAAGAATGAGCGAGATCGTGGATCATATGGCATCCGGCTCAATGGTCCTGTTCAACGAGTCGTTTGCCGCGACGAACGAAAGAGAGGGATCGCAGATCGTAACCCAAATCGTAAATGCGCTGACCGAGGAGGGATCACGGTCTTCTTCGTCACGCATCTGTACGAGTTTGCACATGATCTTCACGACACGAAACGGCCTGGCGTGAAATTCCTGCGTGCCGAAAGGCAGGCGGATGGCTCACGAACTTTCAAGTTGAGTGAGGCTGAGCCGTTGCAGACAAGCTACGGCGAAGATCTGTATCATAGGATATTCGAGGCCCCTTCGACCGGCTATGAATCCCACCAGTAGTAGCATGCATGCCGCAAGTCCAAGCACGCGGGGAGGCCGGGTCGTAGAGGCAGGACGATCTGAGGACCTTTTTGACAATCCGCAGAGTCCACGTCTTCGGCGCTTTTTGATGCTGTGCATGCCCGGCCACGTGCGTGATGATCTACAGTCCACGTTAATAGCGATAGGGACGAGGATAAACTAATCCGTCACTTTACACGCGGAAGATCGTTTGGAATGCGAACTTCGCAGGCGACCGCAGAATGAGCTCGGCTCTTCGCGGGTACCACTCTCCACAATGCGCCAAACGCGGCCGCTCTCGTAGGATAGCGAGTAGCCACCTGCGGTTATTCTCGGACGGGAGAAACCCGATCGCTGCCCCAACGAGATTGCCGCTCTCGCGGCTCTTCAAATGGCGCGCAGAGTTGTGTGCGTCAAGTTCTGCAAAAATGGCGTGGCATCGCGGTGACGTCGGGGTGTCCGTCGCGCAGCCCCCGTGTTTAGCGGA
>NZ_JAMYLA010000092.1:0-12372 GCF_040317725.1 Mesorhizobium sp. M1396
CAAAGCATCCTCCAAAGAATCAGATGCTCTCGACAGATTCAGCTCCTAAACCCCTTGTCACGCGTTAACTCACCCGATTGCCCTGCTCCTGCCCACCTGACGTCTTGACAAGAGGGAGGCCGGCGACGACGCTGCCGCGGTCGAACTTTGCGGAGGGAAGCCATGAAGAAGACCTATGAAAAGCCGGTGCTGGTCAAACGGCAGAAGCTGTCGGCCATGACGGCGCAGCAAATCCCGTCATCGGGGTCGGCGGACTGACGCCGACCAGAGCGGTCCCGCGACGAACTTCAGCGCCAGAGCGCGACTCCAGGGCCATGCCGGCGCTGGAACCTTTGCGCGGCGTTTGCGTGTTTCACCCGGATCGTTTCTCATTCGATCCGGAATTCCTCCAATCAAATACCCCATCAGGCTCCGGCCGGCGGGGTTTTTCATTACGCACGGCCAGTCGCATCATGTGTCCGTGGCCTCATCCTTGACCGGATCCCGGCCGGTCCGAAATATCCGCCTGAGGATGTCGCGCGCTATCTCGGCCCGATGCTTGTCCTGGCCTTGCAACTCGGCGCCGCCCAGCCTTGCCGGAGCGCCGCTCTTGTAGTCCCACACCATCCAGCTGCCAGAGGTTTCCTGCAGGCACTCAAATCTGTCTCTTGGCATCAGACGAGTCTGTCTCTCGGCATCAAGCGTCCTCGTTCACATGGGCCCGGCGATCGAGGCACCTTTATCGCTGGCCGACGCAGGGTCAGGTTGGGCGGGGGGCCGGATCCCGCGTCGGCCAAGGCGCTCCTGAGATCCGCCGCGCTGGAAACCTAGCGAGTTACCGCCAGGCGAACAATTGCGCGGGTCTCTGGGTACGCTTTCGGACAGTTTGCGAAACCATACCCTGCCGAGACAATTGCTTCAGGTGGAGGTGGAGCATCGCGCTTCCCTCAAGCTGATGGTGCTGATCACTCCGCCAATTCGTCGCCACGCCCTCCAGGGAAAAGATGCAAGCAAGCAGCGGTTCTCAAGCAGCGTTTCTAATGACTCGCTAACCGATTGTCGGAAGCGTACAGTGTTTCTGTCGCTGGCCACTGAACGGGCGCTGGCGCTTGAGAGTGTCGATCGTACTCCCGCCCTGCGGGAGTTACACTTTGAACTGCGAAATTCCAAAATCGACTGCCACTGGCCAGGCACCGGCTTGTGAGACCTCCTCTCAGTCAAGATTCCGAAATGAATTGCTGCGGAGGATGACCGCCGAGGACCTTGCGCTGCTTGAGCCGAGTTTGCACCGGGTAGCCCTGCCGCTGAGAATGTCCCTCGTGACGCCCGACGTGCCTATTGAAGCCGTTTATTTCATAGAGCGCGGAATTGCGTCGGTCGTCGCGCGCACGTCCAGCGGACGCGAGGCCGAGATCGGGTTCATCGGCTTTGAGGGGATGGCTGGGTATTCGCTGGTGATGGCCGACGACCGCGCACCGCAAGCCTGCTTCGTGCAACTCGAAGGCGAAGCAATGCGCATTGACGCAGGCAGCTTCAATGCGGCTTTAACGACCAGTCCCACGTTGCGATTGTTCCTGTTGCGCTTCGTCAATTCTTTACAGACCCAGACCGGATGTACCGCGCTTGTCAACGCGCGGCTGAAGTTGGCGGACCGCCTGGCTCGGTGGCTGCTGATGTGCGATGACCGCGTGGTGGGGGTGCGATTTTCCATCACCCACGAGTTCCTCGCCACGATGCTGGGCGTAAGACGGCCAGGCGTCACCATCGCCCTTCAAGAATTGGAAGGTCTTGCTCTGATCCGGTCGCGCCGGGGTGAGGTCGTCATACTGGACCGCCCTGGACTGATTGCGCTGGCCAATGGCGGATATGGGGAGCCGGAAGCTGAATATATCAGGCTTTTGGGAGAGACTGGTTCGGGGGACTGAAGACCGAGACAGAGCCCGTTGCCCTTGGTCGGCCTAACCCGTTTCGTGGCCGGCGCCCCCCTCGCGGCTATGCGCATGCGCTCAATGACAAATGAGATCGGACCGGGATGATATTTTTTCCGTCCTGGACGACTTGTCGCCGGAACATTTCCTCTCGGCCGGCATTTTGAGTGCCACCGAAAGGGGAGAACTTCCTTGAACCGACTGCCTCAGGATAAAGACCGGATCGAACGTGCCACCCGCGAGGCGCAATCGATCATCGCCATCGAGCGCCAGGCGCGTGAGGCAAAGACGGCGCGGCTGCGAGAACTGCGGCTTTCCTCGGAGGCGCCGGCTTCGACCGGAGCGGCAAAGCGCAAGCCCGGCGCGCGAAAGACGACACGCAAAACGATCGACGTGAGGTGAGCTTGTCTCAACGTATTCGAACACCCCTCGCTTCGTGGACCACCCTGAACCAGCGGTTCTGGAGGGCACGCGCCTAAATGGCCTTGCCCGTGATTTTCTGCGGCGCCTCAAGTGCCGTCCATCGCAGGCAGGCCAAGGCGCGGACGCTGACCAGCAGCAAAATTCCGGGCGAATTGCTCTTACTCGAACAGACGCCGTGTGACTTCGCCGTCCTCGACGATCTGGACGGCCCACTGGCAATCGATACGCTCGATGGAAACGGCGGTCGGCCTCGGCACATCTTCAGCATTCATGGTTGCTTTTTCGACCTGCGCGCGACCGCTTCCATAAAGGAGCGTGCGGCAGCGTCGCAAGCCATTCTGGACGGTCCATTTGCGAACAGCACGACCTTCGCGGCTTTCTCCGACATGCCGTATTTCTTTGCGAAGACCGCGGCGTCGTAAGGCTCGTTTTCAACCCCAGGCGTCGAGGACGTGACCCTGACCTTGGTCATTGGCGTGTTCGCCTGAAACTGTCGAGCAATTCGGTTTCATTGCTGCAGCCATCCTCGAAAAGAGCAAACACCGTGGCTGCCAGCTCCTGCACGTCCGGCTCCAGCGACATCCGGTCAAGTTTGCGTTCGAAGCAGACCTGATCGAAGACGCGTTGGCACAGCTGCAGGTCGGAAGGATGAAAGCAGGGATGGCGCTTGTTAAGGCTCGACATGAGAAACCCCCACTCCGAGCAGCGCCCCACTTGCCAGACGCTGTGGTGGAAAATCTAATTTGCCTGCGGGGAGAGTCAATATTGGCGTAGTCACTGTATGGATCGTACAATTCTCCCCCGGCAAACTGTGCCGTTGGCTGGCTTTCGAAGGGTTTGCAGGACCGGATATCAGATGGCGCCTTTGTCGTTAGCCGGCGGATTTTATTGGCCCCGCCCCGCGATCCGCGTCCCAGACAACGTGATCCGCCTTTCTCGGACAATATGTCGGTTTTGTACCAAGCGGCGCTTGGTACGTTTCCGACACTAACGTTTGGATCGATCTTTTCGTATGCGAGCGGCGTTAGGGGGCGCTGTGCATCGAATTCCTAGATTTTTTTGTCCAAAGCCCCTATACATAGGCGATCGTCCGCACGTTTTTACGGGCGCGGACGGCTGGGAGATCGGATGGCTCTTGCCCTGCATTGGGCCGCGCCATGACTGATTCCGATAAAAGGCCTGATCCCGGCAAAAACCATCAACACCGGAATGAGCTGTTGAGGCGGATGAGCGCGGATGACCTCGCGCTGCTCCAGCCGCATATGCAGCGCTGCGATTTGCCGTTGCGTAAGATGCTGGCGACTCCCAATGTCCCGATCGAAGCCGTCTACTTCATCGAACAGGGCATTGGCTCGGTGGTCGCCAGGACGACGAGCGGCCACGAGGCCGAAGTGGGCTTCATTGGCTTCGAAGGCATGACCGGATCTTGCCTGGTGATGGGCGACGACCGTTCCGCGCATGCTTGCTTTGTGCAGCTCGAAGGCGAAGCGATCCGCATCGAAGCCGGCCCTTTCAAAGCGGCATTGGCGGCAAGCGCGACCTTGCGCATGTTCCTGCTGCGCTTCGTCAACACGCTCCAGACCCAGACCGGCTGCACCGCGCTCGTCAACGCACGGCTAAAGCTGGAGGAGCGGTTGGCGCGGTGGCTGCTCATGTGCGACGACCGGGTTCCCGGCGAACACCTCACCATCACACACGAATTCCTGGCCATCATGCTTGGCGTCAGGCGGCCAGGCGTCACCGTCGCCCTCCAGCTGCTCGAAGGTCGCGCGCTGATCCGGGCGCGCCGGGGCGAGATCATCATTCGCGACCGCGCCGGGCTGATCGAGCTCGCCAATGGCAGTTACGGCGACCCCGAGGCCGAATACGTCAGGCTGATCGGCGAGATCGGCGCAGCCTGACATATCAAGTTTCGTTGTCAGGCTTTGGGACCTGCAGCGTCTCGACAGTCGCGGCGCAACCGGCGCCGCGGTCGATATTATCCGTCGCTTGGATGACCAGCGGCAGAGGCAACGAGTAAGGTGGCATGCTGATCTGGTGCCAAAGCCCTTCGAACTCGTCCGTTGTGCCCGGATGCTCGAAGAAGGGCTGAGAAAAGGCTCAAGACGCGCGCTTGGCCCGCGGTTTCGGGCTCCCCGTGGCCGGCTTGCCCAACGGCATGATCTCGTCGGCCGGTGCCTCCCCACATGCATCCCACGCGCCGTGCCGGCCAACAGGCATCCCGGCGTGTTCAAGGCTCGCGAGCTTGCATCTGGTCTGTTCGGCCGCCGCGCCGAGAAGACAATCGATGGCGAACATGGCGTCGGCGTGGCCGCTTGCCGCGAGCACCTAGCGTATCGTGCTCAATTGAGCGTGCGTGTAGTCCAGAAGCTTGAGCAGATCGATATGATCCAAACCGCCCTCCATCGCATGATGTCGAGAGGCCGATCCGAGGTCGCTCTTGCCACCGGCAATACGCCCATTCGCGCGGCTTGGATAGCCGGATTGTACGAATCGTACAATTTCCGTTTCCCTATTGTCCAGACCGATAAATACAGGGGGCCCCTTGGGCATGACCACCGCACAATCCTAATTGCGCGGCAAATGATTCCTGTCATGGAATCCCGCTTTGGCCGAAACGAGCAAAATCCGAAAAAGTTTCAATTTCTTTCCGATTGTATTTTACCCGAGATGGCCTGAATCTTGGAACTTTCATCCGAACCTGTCGTTTTTCAGGACGATCGTTACTCTACGATCTCAAAGCAACAGGAGGATGACATCATGAAAATCAAGATGATCTGTTTCGGCGCGATGACGCTTTCGATGGTTGCCGGCTCGGCTCTGGCTGCCGGCGACACTGGCACGTCGGCTCTCGACGATCCGGCCAAGATGCAGCCCTTCTACACCGACTCCAGCATGAAGACGATGGTCAGCAATGACGCCTTCGCAACGGCCTGGAAGGCGCTGACGCCGGACGACCAGACGGCGATGATGAAAGCCTGCGAGGACGAGTCCAAGAACGCCAACCCCACCAACACCCATCCGGAATTCTGCAGCAACGCGAAAGCGATCGGTGGCAGCAAGTAGGCGCCCACTGGATCGATGAGGTCAGCGCCGCCCCTCATCCGCCTGCCGATACCTTCTTCCCGTATGGTGACGGGGAGAAGGTGACTCGCCGCAACCTGGGCTCTTCTTCCGCGACGCAGGCAAATCAGTGGAGCCATCGATGACTGCGTCCTTCTCCTCGTCATTATACGGGGAGAAGTGCCCGGCAGGGCGATGAGGGGCGGCGGCTGACTTTGCCAACATGAAGGCACCACGGTCGTCAATAGACGCCGGCTCACCCTCGTTCCTTACCGTCTCGCGGCAACCGGCGCATTCGCGTCGCCTCCCTATTCCGGTCATGTTGCACTGCGATAGATTTGTTGCATTGCGATATCAGCCCGACTGACCGACACTGCCAAGGGCTCGGGGCTGGCTTGCACGAAGGAACCATCGTGGCAGCTGCGTTCCGGCCGGACATACAAGGATTGCGCGCCCTCGCCGTCGGCGGCGTCGTCGCCTATCATTTCGGCCTCACCGCGCTGCCCGGCGGATTTGCCGGCGTCGATATCTTCTTCGTCATTTCCGGCTGGCTGATATCAACCCACCTCATGCGGGAGATCGCCGAGACCGGCCGGCTCGATCTCTGGCGCTTCTATGCCAGGCGCGCGCGGCGGCTTCTGCCGGCAGCCCTGTTCGTCATCCTGGCCACGCTCGCCGCCGGCTACTTCATCCTGGCGCCGCAAGAGCAGGCGCTCTACTCGCGCGGCGCCATGTTTGCCTCCGCCTACACCATCAATTTATGGCTGCTGCGCTGGTCGTTCGATTATTTCGCCGCCGATGCCGCCAGCAATCCCTTCATCCATTTCTGGTCGCTGTCGGTGGAGGAGCAGTTCTACCTAGCCTGGCCGGCACTGCTTCTGCTGGCCGCATGGCTGCGTCCTGGCCGGCGAACGGCTGCGGCCTTAATCGGCGTCGCCGGCCTCGCCTCGTTCGCCGCCTGCCTGTGGCTCACCAGCGCAGCACCTGCCTGGGCGTTCTATTTCTCGCCGCTGCGCGCCTGGGAGTTCGCCGTCGGCGGCCTGGCGACGCTGGCGCCGGTGGCTTTCCTGCGGTGCCGCGCAGGGCTGCTGCCTGCACTGGGCTGGCTCGGCCTGGTGCTGATCGCGGCGGCGTATCTCTTGTTGAGCGAGAACCTGCCCTTCCCCGGCTGGCGTGCCTTGCTGCCGGTTGCCGGCACCGTGCTGGTGCTGCTGAGCGGCGCCGGCGCGGAACAGACCGGCAGGCAGGCCGAACAGCGGACCGGCTGGCAGGCTTTTGCGCCGGCCACCGCTCTGTCGCTGCCGCCTTTGCAATGGATCGGCACGCTCTCCTATTCACTCTACCTGTGGCACTGGCCGGTCATCGTCTATGCCGGCATGCTGGTGCCGGACCTATCCGTCCAGCAGCGACTGGGCTGCGGCGTGCTGGCGCTGTCGCTGTCGGTGCTCACCTATCATCTGATCGAGAACCCCGCCCGGCGTGGCGCTTGGCTGGCGGCGGGCGCCCGGGCGCTGATCCCGGCCGTTGCCCTCACCGGTGCCGGCGTGGCGGTCGCCTATGCCAATGCGCACCTGGCCGCGCGCAACATCGACACTGCCCAGCGCGGCATCGAGCAGGCGGCCGAAAAACCTTCCATCGTGCGCGCCACCGACAAGAGCTGCCTGCTCGACTTCCACACGGTGACGCCAAAACCTTGCGTGTTCGGCGCGGCGGACGCCACCCACACCATCGTGCTGTTCGGCGATTCGCATGCCGATCACTGGTCGACGCCGCTGATCGAAGCGGCGAAGCGCAACGACACCAAAGTGATCACCTATCTCAAATCCTCGTGCCGCGCCTCGCGGCTCCCCACCTTCAATGCCGTGCTGAAGCGCGACTACACGGAATGCGACGCTTGGCGCGAGCAGGCGATATCAGACATCATCCGCCTCAAGCCGCGCCTGGTGGTGATCTCCGAATTCTCGATCGGCAATTTGATCCGCGACATGCCCGCCACCAGCCGCGCAGCCGAAACAGCGCGCTGGCAGGCCGGCCTGCGCTCGACCTTGCAGGCATTCAGCCGGGCCGGCGTCGAGACGGCTGTCATTCGCGACACGCCGATCAACGCCAGCTTCGCCGATTCCTGCGTGGCGCGCGCTTTGTGGTGGCGCGAAGCACCCTCGCCGCACTGCGACACGCCTAGGATCGAGGCCGCCAACGACAGCGCCGCGACCGCCGAGCGCGCCGTCGTGAACAGCGTGCCCGACACGCGCTACATCGACCTCACCGACCGCTTCTGCGGCCCGACCGCCTGCCACGTCGTCATATCGGGCCAACTCGCGTTTCGTGACCGGCACCACCTGGCAACAGCCTTTGCCGAGACGCTGGAGGGACCGTTGGAGCAGGCGCTGTTTTAGGGTGGGGTGAGAAGCGGCTCGCGCAGCGAAAGCCAATTGTTTGGCTTTTCTCGGATGCCCTGAGCCTGCGAAAGGCCGGGTGGCAGGCACATGAGGGGTGGACCCGGCCCTGCCAATCAATGCATGCCGGAAAATTTCTCTTGATGGCGCGCCCGGAACACCGACCGCAGCGGTCCAGGGCTCTCGCGCGCCGGTATCCGTATCCTTTGTCTTACGAATCCGTGGAACGCGGCCGCGTCTCGGGGGTTATATTAGGTCAACCTTGAAAAGGAGGTAGCTATGAAGAAGCTCCTGCTTGTTTCGGTTATCGCCATTGCTTCGGCGGCGGCGATGATCGCCCCCGCTGATGCCCGCAGTCGTATCACTATCGGCATC
The DNA here is from genome assembly GCF_040317725.1 of Mesorhizobium sp. M1396. NCBI lineage: Bacteria > Pseudomonadati > Pseudomonadota > Alphaproteobacteria > Hyphomicrobiales > Phyllobacteriaceae > Mesorhizobium > Mesorhizobium sp. M1396. Next base: position 8,165 of record NZ_JAMYLA010000092.1, read on the forward strand.
GGTGGCTATGCCGACAACTATTACGACGACTATTACGGTGACTACGGCGATCGCTATGTGTATCGTCCTTATTACCAGTACGACACTTACGATAACGGCTACAGGCCGCGTTATTACCACCGACACCACCGACACCACCGTTGCCACATCGAACTGGTGAGGCACTGGCGCCACCATCACAGGATCATCGAGGAGATTCGCGTCTGCGGATAACCTGATCTTGTGAAAACCGATCCGGCCGGCATTGCCGGTCGGATCGCCTCTTACCCCATTTACCGCCTCCCCATCATCATCCCATAGTGCACCGCCAGCAGATCCAGCCCGACCTTCAGCAGCTTCGTCACCACATCCCGGCCCTCGCCGGTCTGCTCCGCCACCCCCTTGATGGACCCACCGGCGCAGCAGACCTTCTGGACCACGGCGGCCACCTCCCAGTGGCCCAGCGCCCTGGTGGCGGCGGCGTGGGCACGGCCGGCGTCGAGCACGCTGTCGGCGATGCCACCGCCGTGGCGGCCGCCATCGACGCGCTCGGTCCAGCGCATCGGCTTGACGCTTGCCTGCTGGCTGCAGCGGAAATCCTCGCGGTAGCGCAGCCCGGCCTCGCGCTGCTGGCGCGACAGCGAGGTGATGCCGATCAGCGGATCGATAGTGCGCATCCGCACGATGCCGCCGGTGGATGTGAAGCCGTCGTTCGACACCTCGTAGACGCGCCTTGCCTCCAGCGTGCCGGCGGCCAGCCGCTTGCGGCCGAAGGCGTCATCCCTGAGAGCGAAATCATGGCCGACCTCGCGGCGAATGCGCACCTGCTCGGCCTCGCCCTTCGGCAGTTTCGGCGCCTGCGGTTTGGCGGCTTTGGTTTTCCTGGGCATGGCTGAGGTCCTCGGTTGGGGTGTTGGGATGGAATGGAACTGGCGATCCTTTGCGCGCCCCTCTGCCCTGCCGGGCCATTCTCTCCCCTCGTGGGAAGATGGCCGGCAGGCCAGGGCTGTCCCGCCGACCTATCATCGCCAACAAGAGCAGCATGTAGGCGCCGACCCGATCGGTGGAGAGTTGCAACGTGTCGCCGATGAAATTGGAGACATAAAGCTGCATGAAGGGCCGTTCGCTGGATGGCAGCGCCTCCATGCCGACATCCGGGCTAATGGAACCAGCGCGAATTTTCGACGTTATGCCGCGTCTACGGGAGAGATGCCGATGACAGCCTTCATGCCGGTTACCCTGCGCTTTTGCGACAACACAACCATGCTGGTCGGCTCGGTGGCCGAGGCCGCCGGGGCGCTCAGGCAGAAATGGCCCGACAAGACAGCACCTTGCTATGTCGAGGCGGCCCGGCTCGTTGCGCTCGCCGTCGACGGCACCTGCTGCCAGCGCATCGCCTTCAACGCCCTCACCAAGGCGGCCAGGCAACAGAACATACTGGTGACCAGGCCGAAAAGCCGCGCCCATGACTGGCTGGACGCCGTGACCAGCCCGTGAGAGGCGCGCGCCGGCCGAAAAATTGATGCAACCGCCCGCCGGCGCGGCGCGTTTATGAGCGCGGTAGGTGAAGCCGCGCGCAGAGCGAAGGTGAACGCCGTGGGTACCATGAAGACAGGAGTGCCGCTCAAGGTGCGGATGGACGGGGAGATCGAAGAGATCGACAGCGTCAGCGAAGCCGCCGATTTTCTGCAGCGCTGGCCACTTGAGCGGCGCGGTCATGTGTACCGCAGCGCCCTCAACGCCTGCGGCGCGGCAATCGCCGCGCAGATTTCCGAAGCCGACGCCATGAAAGTGTTCACCGGCTTTGCCCGGGTGGCCAACATACTGGTGGCCGAAGGTGGGCCAGCCATAAAGCTCGAGGCCGAGACCATGCAAGGCCGCATGCCCAAACAGGGTCGGCAGGTGCCTAAATAGGGTTGCGGCGGTTTTTCCGCCTCTTTCTCCCCGTTTACGAGGCGTGGTCCGCGCAGGGGACGAAAAGCCAATTGCTTGGCTTTTCGAACAACGAACGCCCGGCAGGGCAATTGGGGGCGGCGCCAGCGCTTCGGCAATTGGCATCGGACGCTTGAAGTTCATATCCGCTCTCAATCCGCCACGTCAGCGCGCCGTCCCTCATCCGCCTGCCGGCACTTCTCCCCGTGAACGGAGAAGGGATGCTCACCCCGCCACAAACACGCGGCGCTGGAAGCGCGCCTGATGGTAGGTGCAGTAGCTTTTCAGCGCCCCGGTCCGCATGCCGCAGCACAGCATGTCGGAGCCCGGCCGGCCGCCCGGCACATCGTTATCGGGGTCCTCTTGCAGCGTCAGGTCCAGCGGCGCGCGGCAGCGGGAAAACAGGCAGTCGATGAAACGCATCGCCACGCCATGCGGCTGGCGGCCGACGGGCGCACGCGGCGGCACCGGCACCTTGAAACGGTAGGCCTCACCATCGGCGATCAGCACGCCCACCTCGTGCACGAACAGGCGCGGCGGCAGCCACGCCGGCGAAGGGTCGCGCTTGGGCCGGGCGGCCGTCTTGCACACGCCGGGACCGCTGGTGGCGGCGTCGATCGTGCCCGCGGCCGGCTTGGCGCTCGCCATGCCCCGCGCCGGCATGCCATTTGCCAACTTGCTTCCAGCATACTTGCCCGCGGCCCGCTTGGCCCCGACCGGCGGCCCCTTGCCATTGGCAAAGCCGATCGCGTCCAGTATGGCGTTGCGGTGCACGATGCCGATGATGGCATTGCGCGACACGCGCGCGCCGCGCAGCGCGCTAAATGCCGTCGCGATCCTGGAGGCGGAAAGCCCGTCCTTCAGCCAGCGGGCGATCTCGTGCAATTCCGCGTCGGTATAGCTTGCCATTTCCAGGCTCCATCCAAGGTTCTGCCTTCGGCCGCGCGCCGCCAGGCAGGCGTCAGGCCCGGGTGGCCGGATCGCGGTAAGGGGTTGTGGTTCGAGGGCCGGCTGGCGCTGCTCAGCCGGACCGGCTTCGCGGCCCGGCCGGTTCGACGAGGCGCGAAAGCCGCGCCTCGGCCGTTTTTCTGTCGGGGGCGGAAACCGCCCTGCCCGTCAGCCTGTCGATCAGGATGACGGTGCCGTCTTGGGTGCGGATGCACGACCGGGCGGGCAAGCCAGCGCCATACCGGTCGAATTGGGGGCCGGAGCCGAGGGGAGCGGCGGCTCCGGCCGTTCCGGTCGCCGTTGACGGGCCGACCGGGCCCGGGGCTAGTGCCTTGAAGCACCGAGCCTCGGGCTTCGCCCCGGCCGGGGAGGAGGACGGCCAGGACGGAAGGGTGCCGGCGACAGGCGCCAGATGCGCCTCATGTGAGGCAGGCGCCTCGGCGCCATGAAAGCTGGACAGGTTTTGCATGGCCAGATATAAGCATAACTCAAAAATAGATGCAAGCCATTCTTTCATAGACTAGAGCCGCTTTCATCGCTCACATGGGTGCCATGGCAAAAACGGAACTGTCGATCAAGGTCGGGGCGGCGATCCGCAAGGCGCGCAAGCAGCGCGGCCTGGTCATGCGCCACATTGCCGAGCACAACGACACCGATGTCGCCGCCGTCGGCAACTGGGAAACCGGCCGCAACCTGCCCAAGACCGAGAACCTCTTGAAGACCGCCGCCTTCCTGCGCGTCGATCCGGTAGCACTCGGCAGGGGCGAGGTCGTCTTCCTCGACGATGCCGGCCCGGTCGCCGACGCCGAGATCGTCACCGATGCCGCACCCCTGCCCGCCGGGTCGATGGATATCGAGGTGCTGGGAGCGGCCGTCGGCGGCGACGATGGCGATTTCACCTTCAACGGCGAGCCAGCCGGTTACGTCCAGCGCCCGCCGGGCGTCCGCAACCTGCCGAAAGTGTTCGCGCTGCACGTGCTGAGCGATTCCATGGTGCCGCGCTACGAGCCCGGCGACCTGATCTATTGCGGCGGCCGCGACGCCGTGCCCGGCGACCACGTGGTGATCGAGACGTTTCCGGAAGAAAACGAGCGCAATGGCAAGGCCTTCATCAAGAAGCTGGTCAAGCGCACCGCGGGTGAGCTGATGGTCGAGCAGTACAATCCGCCAAAGACGCTAACCTTCAACCGCTACGCCATAAAACACGTCTGGCGCGTGATTCCGCTGAAGGAGTTGCTGGGGTATTGAAGGTGGGGCGCCTCTTCCTTCTCCCCTTGTGGGCTAGCGTGCGCACACATTTGCTTCGTGCTGTGGTCAAGCGTGAAGAAGCGAGGCCGGAAAATGGCTTG
>NZ_JAMYLA010000093.1:0-12324 GCF_040317725.1 Mesorhizobium sp. M1396
TGTCGCTGCCGGAAGGCACCGAGATGGTGATGCCGGGCGACAACATCACGGTCGATGTCGAGCTGATCGTGCCGATCGCCATGGAAGAGAAGCTGCGCTTCGCCATCCGTGAAGGCGGCCGCACCGTCGGTGCCGGCATCGTCGTCACCATCAAAGAGTAATTTGGACTTAAACCGATCTGTCGCGGGCGCGGAAGTTGCCCGCGCCGCGCCAGAACAAGGAAGTGACGCATGAACGGACAGAATATCCGCATCCGCCTGAAGGCGTTTGACCACCGCGTGCTCGACGCGTCGACGAAGGAAATCGTGTCGACGGCAAAGCGCACCGGTGCCAACGTCCGCGGCCCCATTCCGCTGCCGACGCGGATCGAAAAGTTCACGGTCAACCGGTCGCCTCACGTCGACAAGAAGAGCCGCGAGCAGTTCGAGATGCGCACGCATAAGCGTCTGCTCGACATCGTCGATCCGACCCCGCAGACGGTCGATGCTTTGATGAAGCTCGATCTGGCCGCCGGCGTCGACGTCGAGATCAAGCTCTAAGGGAATGAGAGCGCGGTAAGGGGCGGTGCCCCTGGCCCGGAACTCTAAAGGAATTGAACCGATGCGTTCAGGTGTGATTGCAAAGAAGGTGGGAATGACCCGCATCTACAACGATGCCGGGGAACATGTTCCCGTCACCGTTCTCCAGATGGAGAACTGCCAGGTCGTGGCCCAGCGCACGCAAGAGAAGAATGGCTACACCGCCGTTCAGCTCGGCGTTGGCCTCGCCAAGGTGAAGAACACGTCGAAGGCGATGCGCGGCCATTTCGCGACCGCTTCCGTCGAGCCGAAGGCGAAGGTCGCCGAATTCCGCGTCTCCGCCGACAACATGATCGATGTCGGCGCCGAGATCACCGTCGAGCACTTCGTCGCCGGCCAGAAGGTCGATGTTACGGGCACGACGATCGGCAAGGGTTTCCAGGGCGTCATCAAGCGCCACCACATGGGCGGTGGCCGTGCGACGCACGGTAACTCGGTCTCGCACCGTACGCACGGTTCGACCGGCCAGCGCCAGGACCCGGGCAAGGTGTTCAAGGGCAAGCATATGGCTGGCCACATGGGCGACACCCGCGTCACCACGCAGAATGTCGAGATCGTCTCGACCGACGCCGACCGCGGCCTTATCCTGATCCGCGGTGCGGTTCCCGGATCGAAGGGCGCCTGGATCCTGGTCCGCGACGCGGCCAAGGTGGCACTGCCGGCCAATGCGCCGAAGCCCGCCGCGATCCGCGCCGTTGCGGCAGCTGCTAAGAACGAGGCTCCGGCCACAGAGGGAGCGGAATAATGGATCTCAAGATCACAACGCTTGGCGGCAAGGACGCCGGCAAGGTGAAACTCTCCGAGGAGATTTTCGGCCTTGATCCGCGCGAGGACATCCTGCAGCGCGTCGTGCGCTGGCAGCTCGCCAAGAAGCAGCAGGGCACGCACAAGGCCAAGGGCCGCGCCGAGATCGCGCGCACCGGCGCCAAGATGTACAAGCAGAAGGGTACGGGCCGCGCCCGCCACCATTCGGCACGCGCTCCGCAGTTCCGCGGCGGCGGCAAGGCCCACGGCCCGGTCGTTCGCAGCCACGAGCACGAACTGCCGAAGAAGGTTCGCGCTCTCGGCCTCAAGCATGCTCTCTCGGCCAAGGCCAAGAGCGCGTCGATCATCATCATCGACGAGCTGAAGCTGACCGAGGCCAAGACGAAGGCACTGATCGCGAATTTCGCGACGCTGGGCCTGACCAACGCCCTGCTGATCGGCGGTGCCGAGCTTGACAAGAATTTCAAGCTGGCGGCGACGAACATCCCCAACATCGACGTGCTGCCCATCCAGGGCATCAACGTCTACGACATTCTGCGCCGCGGCACGCTGGTCCTTTCGAAGGCCGCCGTCGAGGCTCTCGAGGAGCGCTTTAAATGACCGACCTTCGTCACTACGACGTGATCGTCTCGCCGGCGATCACTGAAAAGTCGACCATGGCCTCCGAGCAGAACCAGGTCGTCTTCAACGTCGCCAAGAAGGCGTCGAAGCCGGAAATCAAGGCCGCCGTCGAAGCGCTGTTCGGCGTCAAGGTGATGGCCGTGAACACGCTTGTCCGCAAGGGCAAGATCAAGCGCTTCCGTGGCACGGTTGGCCGCCAGAGCGACGTCAAGAAGGCGATTGTGACGCTGGCAGATGGCCAGTCGATCGACGTCGCGACGGGTCTCTGAGCAAGGCCGCGAGGACAGAAACATGGCACTGAAAAAATTCAACCCGGTAACGCCCAGCACCCGTCAGCTGGTTATCGTCGACCGCTCGGGCCTCTACAAGGGCAAGCCCGTCAAGGGTCTGACCGAAGGCCTGACCAAGTCGGGCGGCCGCAACAACCACGGCCGCATCACCGCCCGCTTCATCGGCGGTGGTCACAAGCGTTCGTACCGCATCATCGACTTCAAGCGCCGTAAGTTCGACGTCGTCGGCACGGTCGAGCGCATCGAATACGATCCGAACCGCACCGCCTTCATCGCGCTGATCAAGTATGACGATGGCGAGCTGTCCTACATCATCGCTCCGCAGCGTCTGGCTCCCGGCGACAAGATCGTGTCCGGCGAAGCGGTCGACGTGAAGCCGGGCAATGCGATGCCGCTGGCTTCGATGCCGGTCGGCACCATCGTCCACAACATCGAGCTGAAGCCGGGTAAGGGCGCTCAGGTCGCGCGTTCGGCGGGTGGTTATGGCCAGCTGGTCGGTCGTGACCAGGGCATGGCGATCCTGCGCCTCAACTCGGGCGAGCAGCGTGTCGTTCACGGCTCCTGCATGGCCACTGTCGGCGCCGTGTCCAATCCGGATCATGGTAACATCAATGACGGCAAGGCCGGTCGCACGGTCTGGCGTGGCAAGCGTCCGCACAATCGCGGCGTGACCATGAACCCGGTCGACCATCCGCACGGCGGCGGCGAAGGCCGCACATCGGGTGGCCGCCATCCGGTTTCGCCTTGGGGCAAGCCGACCAAGGGCAAGAAGACGCGGTCCAACAAGGCGACCGACAAGTTCATCCTGCGCTCGCGCCATCAGCGCAAGAGCTAAGAAGAGGTAACGCCAAGTGACTCGTTCGATTTGGAAAGGCCCCTTCATTGACGGCTACCTTCTCAAGAAGGTGGACAAGGTTCGTGAAGGTGGTCGCAATGAGGTGATCAAGATGTGGAGCCGTCGCTCCACCATCCTGCCGCAGTTCGTCGGCTTCACCTTCGGTGTCTACAACGGCCAGAAGCATGTTCCCGTCTCGGTGAACGAGGACATGGTCGGTCACAAGTTCGGTGAATTCGCTCCGACCCGGACCTATTACGGTCACGGCGCGGATAAGAAGGCGAAGAGGAAATAATCATGGGCAAGGCCAAAGCTCCGCGCAGGCTTGCTGATAACGAAGCGCGTGCCGTGTTGCGCACGATCCGTATCAGCCCGCAGAAGCTGAACCTGGTTGCCGCGCTGATCCGCGGCAAGAAGGTCGCGACAGCGCTTTCCGATCTCGAATTCTCGGCCAAACGGATTTCCGGCACGGTCAAGAAGACGCTGGAATCGGCAATCGCCAACGCGGAAAACAACCACGACCTGGATGTCGATGCACTGATCGTGGCGGAAGCCTATGTCGGCAAGTCGATCGTCATGAAGCGGTTCCATGCCCGTGGCCGTGGTCGCGCCAGCCGTATCGAGAAGCCGTTCTCGCACCTCACGATCGTCGTTCGTGAAGTCGAAGAAAAAGGGGAGGCCGCATAATGGGCCAGAAAGTCAATCCGATCGGTCTTCGCCTCGGCATCAACCGCACCTGGGATTCGCGCTGGTTCGCGAACACCGGCGAGTACGGCAAGCTGCTGCATGAGGACATCAAGATCCGCAAGTATCTCGAGAAGGAGCTCAAGCAGGCTGCCATCTCGAAGGTCGTGATCGAGCGTCCGCACAAGAAGTGCCGCGTCACCATCCATGCCGCGCGCCCGGGTCTGATCATCGGCAAGAAGGGCGCCGACATCGAGAAGCTTCGCAAGAAGCTGATGGAGATGACGAAGTCCGAGACGCACCTCAACATCGTTGAAGTGCGCAAGCCGGAAATCGACGCGACCCTGGTCGCCCAGTCGATTGCCCAGCAGCTCGAGCGTCGTATCGCGTTCCGCCGCGCCATGAAGCGTGCCGTTCAGTCGGCCATGCGCCTCGGTGCCGAAGGCATTCGCATCAACTGTGCCGGCCGTCTCGGCGGCGCCGAGATTGCGCGCATGGAATGGTATCGCGAAGGCCGCGTGCCGCTGCATACGCTTCGTGCTGACGTCGACTACGGCACTGCCGAGGCGCACACCGCTTATGGCATCTGCGGCGTCAAGGTCTGGGTGTTCAAGGGCGAGATCCTTGAGCACGACCCGATGGCTTCGGAGCGTCGTGCGACCGAGGGTGACGCTGCGCATGGCGGTGGTGGTGATCGCGAACGCGGTCGTCGTCGCGAAAACGCCTGAGACATTTAGGAATTTGGAGTTAGAACGATGCTGCAGCCAAAGCGCACAAAGTTCCGCAAGCAGTTCAAGGGCCGTATCCATGGAACCGCAAAGGGCGGCACCAATCTGGATTTCGGTGGTTTCGGGCTGAAGGCGCTTGAGCCGAACCGCGTTACCGCGCGTGAAATCGAGGCGGCCCGCCGCGCGATCACGCGTGAAATGAAGCGCGCTGGTCGCGTCTGGATCCGTATTTTCCCGGACGTGCCGGTCACTTCGAAGCCGACCGAAGTCCGCATGGGCAAGGGCAAGGGCGCGGTCGATTACTGGGCGGCGCGCGTCAAGCCGGGCCGCATCATGTTCGAGATCGACGGCGTCAATGAAGAAATCGCCCGTGAGGCACTGCGTCTCGGCGCGGCCAAGCTCTCGGTCAAGACGCGCTTCGTGCAGCGCATCGCAGAATAAGGACGGGCTGATCATGAAAGCCGAAGACATCCGGACCAAGACCCAGGACCAGCTGACCGACGACCTAGCCAGCCTGAAGAAGGAGCAGTTCAACCTGCGCTTCCAGAAGGCCACTGGCCAGCTTGAAAAGACCGCGCGCGTGAGACAGGTCCGTAAGGACATTGCGCGTATCAAGACCATCGCTGCGGAAAAGTCCGCGGCTAAGAAGGCTTAAGGACGAAAACCATGCCAAAGCGCATTCTGCAGGGCACCGTCGTCAGCGACAAGAACGAGAAGACGGTTGTCGTCAAGGTCGAACGGCGCTTCACGCATCCCGTGATGAAGAAGACCGTGCGCATGACCAAGAAGTACAAGGCGCACGACGAGAACAACGCCCACAAGGTTGGCGATCAGGTGTTCATCCAGGAATCGAAGCCGATTTCCAAGGATAAGCGCTGGATCGTCGTGTCTTCGGACCAAGCCTGACCTCGGGCGTAAACAACGAATTTTGGACAGACCGGGGAGGGGCTTTGAGCCCATCCCGTTAGAAAAGAAGAAGGCGGCCAGTCATGATTCAGATGCAAACAAACCTCGACGTCGCGGATAATTCCGGTGCCCGTCGTGTCATGTGCATCAAGGTGCTGGGCGGCTCGAAGCGGAAATACGCTTCCGTGGGCGACATCATCGTGGTGTCGATCAAGGAAGCCATCCCGCGCGGCCGCGTGAAGAAGGGCGATGTGATGAAGGCGGTCGTGGTTCGCACGGCCAAGGACATCCGCCGCCCGGACGGCAGCGTGATCCGTTTCGACAAGAACGCGGCCGTTCTCGTCGACAACAAGAAAGAGCCGATCGGCACGCGTATCTTCGGACCGGTTCCGCGCGAACTCCGCGCCAAGAACCACATGAAGATCATCTCGCTCGCGCCTGAAGTGCTGTAAGGAGCCGGACCAATGCAAAAGATTAGAAAAGGCGACAAGGTCGTCGTGCTGGCCGGCAAGGACAAGGGCCGTTCGGGCGAAGTCCTCTCGGTACAGCCGAAGGAAGACACCGCGCTGGTGCGCGGCGTCAACATGATCCGTCGTCACCAGAAGCAGTCCCAGTCCCAAGAGGGCGGGATCATCACCAAGGAAGCGCCGATCCAGCTGTCGAACATCGCGCTGGCCGACCCCAAGGATGGCAAGCCGACTCGCGTCGGTTTCATCTTCCAGAAGGACGGCAAGAAGGTGCGCGTCGCCAAGCGCTCGGGAGAAGTCATCAATGGCTAAGGCTCAAACCACGAAGCCCAAGGCTGAAAGCAAACAGTCCAAGGCCCAGAACACGCCGCGCCTCAAGCAGGTCTACAACGAGACCATCCGCAAGGCGCTGCAGGAACAGTTCGGCTACGACAACGAGATGCAGGTTCCGCGCATCGACAAGATCGTGCTGAACATGGGCGTTGGCGAAGCGACCGCCGATTCGAAGAAGCCTTCGATCGCGGCCGAAGACCTGGCGATGATCGCCGGCCAGAAGGCCGTCGTCACCCGCGCTCGCAACTCGATCGCCGGCTTCAAGGTCCGCGAGAAGATGCCGATCGGCGCCAAGGTCACGTTGCGCAAGGAACGCATGTACGAGTTCCTCGACCGCCTCGTGAACATCGCACTGCCGCGCGTCCGCGACTTCCGCGGACTGAATCCGAAGAGCTTCGATGGCCGTGGCAACTACGCCATGGGCATCAAGGAACACATCGTGTTCCCGGAGATCAACTACGACAAGGTTGATCAGATCTGGGGCATGGACGTCATCGTTTGTACGACTGCGAAGACGGACGACGAAGCCAGGGCATTGCTCAAGGCCTTCAACTTCCCCTTCCGCCAGTAACGGCAGCGAGAAAAGGAAAAATCTGAAATGGCAAAGACCAGCTCAGTCGAGAAGAACAACAGGCGCCGCAAGCTTGCCGACCAGTACGGTCCCAAGCGCGCTGCGCTCAAGGCGATCATCATGGATCAGTCCAAGCCGATGGAAGAGCGCTTCCGCGCTCAGCTCAAGCTTGCCGCCATGCCGCGCAACTCGGCCAAGATCCGCATCCGCAACCGCTGCGAAGTCACCGGCCGTCCGCGTGCCTACTATCGCAAGCTCAAAGTATCGCGCATCGCGCTTCGTGATCTCGGCAACAACGGCCAGATCCCGGGCCTGGTCAAGTCGAGCTGGTAAGGAGGACATAACATGTCATTGAGCGATCCTCTCGGCGATATGCTGACCCGCATCCGCAACGCGTATGGCCGCAAGAAGTCGAGCGTTTCGACGCCGGCCTCGCGTCTGCGCACCCGCGTCCTCGACGTGCTGAAGGCTGAAGGCTATATCCGCGATTACAGCCAGACCGACTTCGACAACGGCAAGTCCGAAATCGAGATCGAGCTGAAGTATTTCGACGGCGCGCCGGTCGTGCGCGAAATCGCACGCGTCTCGAAGCCAGGCCGCCGCGTCTATGTTTCGGCCAAGTCGATTCCGCAGGTCGCCAACGGCCTCGGCATCGCCATCCTTTCGACACCGAAGGGCGTGATGGCCGACCACGAAGCACGTGAACAGAACGTCGGCGGTGAAATCCTCTGCCAGATCTTCTGATCTGGCAGCTGACCGCAAAGTGGAATCCGGTCTTCGGATCGTTCCCGAAGACAGAGACCTGAAACAAGAGAAGTGACGAGGACAACAAAATGTCTCGTATTGGTAAGAAACCCGTTTCGCTGCCGCAGGGCGTGACCGCGACCGTCAACGGCCAGATCGTGACGGCGAAGGGCCCCAAGGGTGAGCTGAAGTTCGTGGTGAACGACGAAGTGCTGGTCAAGATGGAAGGCAGCGAGATTGCTGTCCAGCCGCGCGACCAGACCAAGACCGCCCGCTCCAAATGGGGCATGTCGCGCACGCAGATCGTCAACATCCTGCAGGGCGTCAAGGACGGTTTCGAGAAGAAGCTCGAGATCACCGGCGTCGGCTATCGCGCGGCACTTCAGGGCAAGAACCTGCAGCTGGCACTTGGCTTCAGCCATGACGTCGTCTACGAGACGCCGCAGGGCATCACCATCACCGTGCCGAAGCCGACTGAAATCACCGTGGCCGGCATCGACAAGCAGCAGGTCGGCCAGGTTGCGGCCGAGATCCGCGAGTATCGTGGCCCCGAGCCCTACAAGGGCAAGGGCGTCCGCTATGCTGGTGAGAAGATCGTCCGCAAGGAAGGCAAGAAGAAGTAGTCGTGAATGGTGAATGGTGAATGGTGAAATGGCAGTAGGATAGAGCAGGGGCCAGGTGGCACTCCGCTTCTACCGTTCACCATTTTTCCATTCACCATTCACTGCAAATCAACGCCGCGGGGAGCGGTCGCGGGAGGCGCTTTCGCCTACCGCATATGGCGGCCCCCGTTTTTTGAAGGCAAGGAAGACCATCATGGGTACCAAGGAATCCACGCAGCGCCGTGCGCAGCGCGTCCGCCGCCAGATCAAGAAGGTCGCCGGCGAGCGTCCGCGGCTGTCGGTCCACCGCACGTCGAAGAACATCTACGTGCAGGTCATTGACGACGCCAAGGGCCACACCATCGCTGCCGCTTCGACGCTTGAGAAGGACTTCAAGGGTTCGCTCAAGACCGGCGCCGACACGGCCGCCGCCGCCGCGATCGGCAAGCTGATCGCCGAGCGCGCCACCAAGGCCGGCGTCAAGGAAGTCGTCTTCGACCGCGGCGCCTACATCTATCACGGCCGCGTCAAGGCGCTGGCCGAGGCTGCCCGTGAAGGTGGCTTGAGCTTCTAAGCATGGTCCCGAAAAGTTGCAGACTTTTCGGATAAAGATTATGCGAAGGGAATGATTTCGCCCCCGGTGACCCACAGAGGCGCCGGATCTTATCAGCAACCGTGCTTCCGGAAAAAAACAAGGAACAGGATATGGCACAGGAACGTAGGGATGGCGGCCGCGGCCGCGATCGTGACGAACGTGACGACGGCATGGTGGACAAGCTCGTCCACATCAACCGCGTCGCCAAGGTCGTCAAGGGCGGCCGTCGCTTCGGTTTTGCGGCACTCGTCGTCGTCGGCGACCAGAAGGGCCGCGTCGGCTTTGGTCACGGCAAGGCGCGCGAAGTGCCGGAAGCCATCCGCAAGGCAACTGAATCGGCCAAGCGCGACATGATCTTCGTGCCGCTGCGCTCGGGCCGTACGCTGCATCACGACGTCGAAGGACGCTGGGGTGCCGGACGCGTGCTGCTGCGCGCTGCCAAGCAAGGTACCGGCATCATCGCCGGTGGCCCGATGCGCGCTGTCTTCGAGACGCTCGGCATGCATGACGTGGTCGCCAAGTCGATGGGGTCGTCGAACCCCTACAACATGGTTCGCGCCACTTTCGACGCGCTGAAGAGCCAGATGCATCCCAAGGATGTGGCTGCTGCTCGCGGCATCAAGTATTCGACCCTTCAGGCCCGCCGCGGCACCGCCGTTGCGGCTGAAGAATAGTCGATCTGACCAGGGATTTTGACCATGGCCAAGAAAGCAACCAAGACCATCACCGTTGAGCAGATCGGTTCGCCGATCCGTCGTCCGAAGGAACAGCGCGCGACGCTGGTCGGCCTCGGCCTCAACAAGATGCACAAGCAGCGCACGCTGGAAGATACGCCCTCCGTGCGCGGCATGATCGCTGCCGTCCAGCATCTCGTCCGCGTCGTGGACGAGGGCTGAGCCAGAGCGCAGGAGAACTCAGATGAAACTCAACGATCTGCGTGACAAGGACGGCGCGACGCACTCCAAGAAGCGTCTCGGCCGTGGTATCGGCTCCGGCTCGGGCAAGACCGGCGGTCGCGGCGTCAAGGGCCAGAAGGCGCGCTCCGGCGTCGCCATCAACGGCTTCGAGGGTGGCCAGATGCCGCTCTACCGGCGCCTGCCGAAGCGTGGCTTCAACAACATCTTCGCCAAGAGCTTCACCGTCGTGTCGCTGGCCCGCATCCAGGTGGCCATCGACGCCAAGAAGCTCGACGCCAAGGCGACCGTGACGGCTGAATCGCTGGTTGCCGCCGGCGTTATCCGCCGCGTCAAGGACGGCGTGCGCATCCTCTCGGACGGCGAGATCAAGGCGAAGCTCGCCTTTGACGTTGCCGGCGCCTCCAAGGCCGCGATCGAGAAGATCGAGAAGGCTGGCGGCTCGGTCAAACTGCCGGAAAAGGCAGCTGCCGAGTAACGGCAATTTGAAGCGCGATCGGCAAGAGTGGGATCCATTTTTTGCTCATGATTGCGCTTTGATCTGCGCAATTTAGGCGGCCGCGTCGACGCGGCCGCTTGCATGTTTAGAGCCCGGAGCTTATCTCGTGAGCTTCGGTGAAACGCACCGCCTGACCTCAAGGGCCATCAAGCGTTACCAAGCGGAGAATCAGGCATGGCTTCGGCTGCAGAACAATTAGCCTCGAATCTGAATTTCTCGGCCTTCGCCAAGGCGGAGGATCTGAAGAAACGCATCTGGTTCACGATCGGCGCGCTGCTGGTCTATCGCCTCGGCACCTATATTCCGCTTCCCGGCATCAATCCCGAAGCCTTCGCCCAGGCCTTCTCCTCGCAGAGCAAGGGCGTGCTGGGCATGTTCAACATGTTCGCCGGCGGCGCCGTACAGCGCATGGCGATCTTTGCGCTCGGCATCATGCCTTACATCTCCGCCTCCATCATCATGCAGCTGATGACCTCGGTCATCCCTTCGCTGGAATCGCTGAAGAAGGAAGGCGAACAGGGCCGCAAGGTCATCAACCAATACACGCGCTACGGCACGGTGCTGCTTGCGCTGGTTCAGGCCTATGGCATTTCGGTGGGCCTGGAGAACGGCAACGGCATCGTCAGCGACCCCGGCATGTTCTTCCGCATCTCGACCGTCGTCACGCTGGTCGGCGGCACGATGTTCCTGATGTGGCTCGGCGAGCAGATCACCGCTCGCGGCATCGGTAACGGCATTTCGCTGATCATCTTCTCCGGCATCGTCGCCGGCCTGCCGCATGCCATCTCAGGCACGCTTGAGCTTGGCCGCACCGGCGCCCTGTCGACCGGCCTGATCCTGGCGATCATCGTGCTCGCCATCGTCGTCATCGCCTTGATCGTGTTCTTCGAGCGCGCCCAGCGCCGCTTGCTGATCCAGTATCCGAAGCGCCAGGTCGGCAACCGCATGTTCCAGGGCGATACCTCGCATTTGCCGCTGAAGCTCAACACGTCGGGCGTCATTCCGCCGATCTTCGCCTCGTCGCTGCTGCTGCTGCCGGCCACCGTCGCCGGCTTCTCGCAGACGACCAATATGCCGGCCTGGGCAAGCACGGTTCTGGCCTCGCTTGGCCACGGCCAGCCGCTCTACATGGCGTTCTACGCGGCGATGATCGTGTTCTTCGCCTTCTTCTACACAGCGATTGTCTTCAACCCGAAGGACACCGCCGACCAGCTCAAGAAGCATTCCGGCTTCATCCCGGGCTATCGTCCGGGCGAGCGCACCGCCGATTATATCGACTACGTTCTCACCCGCATCACCGTCGTCGGCGCCATCTACCTGGTGCTGGTGTGCCTGCTGCCGGAGTTCCTGATCTCGGCGACTGGCGTACCATTCTACCTTGGTGGCACATCGCTTCTGATCGTGGTCAGTGTCACGCTCGATACGGTTGCGCAGATTCAGGGTCACCTGATTGCGCACCAGTATGAAGGCCTGATCAAGAAGTCGAAGCTGCGCGGGGGGAAGAAAGCCAGATGAGGTTGATATTGCTTGGGCCGCCAGGAGCGGGCAAGGGGACACAAGCACAAAGACTGGTAGAAAAACACGGCATACCCCAGCTCTCGACGGGCGACATGCTGCGTGCTGCCGTCCAGGCTGGCACCGAAGTCGGCAAGCGCGCCAAGGCGGTGATGGATGCCGGTGAGCTGGTGTCCGACGCCATCGTCAACGCGATCGTCGCCGAGCGTATCGATCAGGCGGACTGCGCCAATGGGTTCATCCTCGACGGATATCCGCGGACCCTGGTGCAGGCGGACGCGGTCGAGCAGATGCTTTCGGATCGCTCCCAGGGCCTCGATGCCGTCATTGAGCTTGTCGTCGACGACAAGGCGCTGATCGGCCGAATCGTCAAGCGCGCCGACGAGGCGCAGGCCGCCGGTCTGCCTGTTCGCAAGGATGACAATCCGTCGGTGTTCGAGGAGCGTCTGCGAGAGTACTACAAGAAGACGTCGCCGCTGATTGGCTACTACTATGCCAAGGGCAAGCTCCGGAGCGTCGACGGCATGGCCGATATCGATGCGGTGACGGGGCAGATCGAAGCGGTGCTCAAGGACGCAGCGCGGGGGAATTAACAGGGGAATCGGGTGAGTTAATTATCGTGAGATGACGCTTACGAGGAATTCGTCGTCCCAGGCCGCCACTTTTCGTTTCAATCG